>NZ_JBEOVJ010000147.1:0-8933 GCF_040295435.1 Streptomyces sp. NPDC002809 | reverse complement strand
GGCGGTGCGGGTTCCACGGGCGGGGTGAACCGGGGGCGGTCGTCGACGAGGCGGGGGGCTGAGGGCGGTCCCGTGATCCGTGGTGGATCAGCGCGCGGCGTCGGATGCGGTGCATCGCAAGGCGGAGGGGCGTCCGCGTACTGGAGGTATTCGGGCGTTCCGGCAACGCCGCGAGGTGCCGTAGCCGTCGTCGTGCGCCCGCCAGGGATTGCGGGACAGCCCTCAGAGCCAGGCCCGCAGTTCCTCCTGACGTGGCGCGAGGACCACACCCGTGTCGGGGTCGTCGAAAACCATGACCGGCCGGCGCGCGTCCCAGGCATCCCAGCCCGGGTCTCCCGAGGAGACGAATGCGACCCAGGCCCGGTGCATGGCGTCGGACAGCGACTGAGGAGCGTCCGGTCCGGTGAGCCCCTCACCGTGGCGGAGGTTGTCGAAGACGAAACCGATCTCCAGGGCGTGACACGCACCCAGTCCCAAGACGGGCGAGCGCCAGGCGAACTCGTACAGGAAGGTCCGTTCCGGCCGCGAGTCGGCCAGACGGTTGAGCGGCCCTCGCAGCAGCAGGTCCGTGGCCATCTCGCCGAGGATCACCCCGGGCTTCGCGCCCGGTCTGGCCGCCCTGTACAGCCGGGCGACACGCCCTGGGATCCGGAACTTCAGCAGGGCCAGCCGCAACGTGAGTCCGCTGACGCGGTCCACCGCCCCGCTCGGGACGAACCACAACCGGTACTCCTCCCGGTTGGCGCCCATCAGCAGGTCGACCGTGGGCAGCGCAGGTTCTGCCGGAACCACGTCGTCGTCGACCACGAGGTGGAAGCCGGGGCCTCCACTGATCGGGTCGGCCTTGCCGATCACCTCGTTCTGTACGTCCAGCAGCCTCGCGCGGTCCACCGCCGCGAACGCCTCCGCCGTTGCGGGCACCCGCAGCGCCTTCGCCATCGCCTGCACCGTCTTCGCGCCCCGGCTGCGCGGCACCGTCTGTGGAGGCCCGCTCTGCAGGATCGCCCGGTGGAACAGGCCGGCCGCGCGAGGGCTGGTCATCAGGGCGGCGATGCTGATGGCCCCGGCGGACTCCCCGCACACCGTGACGTTGTCCGGGTCGCCGCCGAAGGCCGCGATGTTCTCGCGCACCCAGGTCAGGGCCGCGATCTGGTCCAGCAGGCCCCGGTTGTCGGGTGCGTCGGGGAACACCCCGAACCCCTCGACACCGAGCCGGTAGTTCACGGTGACCAGCAGCACTCCGTCGCGCGCGAAGGCCCTGCCGTCGTACAGCGGCACGGCGCCCGAACCGTTGCGCAGCGATCCTCCGTGGATCCACACCATCACGGGGAGCGATCCTCCACCGTCTTGCGGCGCCCAGATGTTGAGGTTGAGGCACTCCTCCCCCGGGATGTCCACGTCGGGAATCAGCTCGTCGAGAGGCGGCCGGTAGGGGCGCTGCGGTGCGGTCGGCCCGTGGTCCAGCGCATCGCGCAGCCCCTCCCAGGGCGCGACGGGCGCAGGTGCGCGAAAGCGGTGGGCGCCGAACGGCGCGGCGGCGTAGGGGATTCCCAGGAAGGTGGCGATTCCTTCCCGGACGCGGCCCCGGACCTTGCCTTGGCACGTGGTCGCGATGGCGTCCATGTCGGTCCTTTCACGAGATGTGACCGTCTCCCCCGTGGCGGGAGCGCACAGGGGAGACGGATACGAGGGAAATCGGGCATCACAGGCATTGTGGTGCCCTCATGCAGCGGATGCCGGTTACGGGGCGACGGCCGGAACGCTCAGGGCCAGATCGTTGCGACGGACATCGGACCAGGTGGTGGTGTCGGTGCAGATGCCGCACGCGGGGCCGAAGAACTGGGCACGGGCCGTCCGGTCGCCCATGAGCTGGGCCCGGAACCACGCCGTGGTGGGCGCGGCGAACGGGCCGGCGTCGCCCACGACCGTGAAGTGATCGGCCCCGCGCACCTCCCCGTACAGGGCCGGTATGTGGTCGGCCGCGTTGTAGAAGGCCTTGACGAGGAAGGGAAAGACGATGCTGTCCTTCTGACCGGCCAGGAGAAGTGCGGGGACGTGCACGGAGTTGATGTTTGCCAGCGGGCCGGGCTGGATCGGCAGGATGGTGTCGATCCGGGGGTCCGAACCGACGACGATGGCGGCCGCGCCGCCCTGGGAGTGCCCCGATGCCCCGATGTGCTCCAGGTCGACGTGGTCGCGGAAGATGCTGTCCGGGTCGGCGTTCCTGCGGGTGAGCATGTCGATGCCCTCCCGCATGGAGATGCCGAGGTTGGACTGCGGGGTGTTCGCCGCGGCGACGATGAAGCCCTGGCTGGCCCAGTGCAGCAGCAGGTCCCGGTAGACGACGGGGAAGGCGAACGTGCCGTTGCCCCAGACGATCACGGGGTGGCGGCGGTCGCTGGTCGCGATGTCACGCGGGTAGTACAGGGTGGTGATCGCGCCGACCTCCACAGCGGTGGCGTATGGCCCGGGGGCGCCGAAGTCACCGGCGGCCGACACCGTGGGGGAACTGGTGGGGGCGGGCGGCGGCGCTGCGCCCGCGCCGGCCGACGCGGCCAGAACGAGGGTGAGTGCGGCCAACGGGACGAGCAGCTTCTTTCTCCACAACACGGCGACTCCTGACGTCAGGGCGAGCTGAATGATTCATCCGGATCACATCGGTGCCTGAGGGCACATCCTGTGGCAGCGATCGGCGGGCGTCTCTGCGCAATCGCGGCAATCACCGTCGGCGGAGTTTGTGCAACTTGCCGACGGTCGTCGCTGGGCGGTGTCGTGCCCTGTCCGGTCGCAGCCGTTTCCGGCGGCGACCGGAGGCCGGGTGGCCGCCGGGCGGTTCCCGCGTGCCCCGGAGGGCGGTCAGGCGGGCCGGGCACCCCCGTCGGCCACCGTGGTCAGTTCACGCTTGAGGATCTTGCCGGTGGATGTCAGGGGCAGACTGTCGCGGAACTCCACGCTGCGGGGGTATTTGTAGGCCGCCATGCGCTCGCGGCACCAGGCGATCAGTTCCTCCTCGCCCAGCTGTGTGCCGGGCACCCGGATGATGAACGCCTTGACGTCCTCCCCGTGCGTGGCGTGGGGGACTCCCACCACGGCCGCCATGCTCACGGCCGGATGCGTGATCAGGACCTCTTCGATCTCGCGCGGGTAGACGTTGAAGCCGCCGCGGATGATCAGGTCCTTGACCCGGTCCACGATGTAGTAGTAGCCGTCCGCGTCGCGCCGGGCGATGTCTCCGGTACGGAACCAGCCGTCACGTATCACCGCGGCCGTGTCGTCGGGCCGCCGGTAGTAGCCCCTCATGATGTTGTGGCCGCGGATCGCGATCTCGCCCGGGCCGTCGCCCGGGACGGACTTCCAGGAGTCCTCGATGAGTTTCATCTGCACACCCCACACGGGCCGGCCGATGGACCCGGGCCTCGGCGGGAGTCCGGGCGGGTTGAAGCAGGCGACGGGCGAGGTCTCCGACAGGCCGTACCCCTCCTGCACACCCACGCCGAAGACCTTCCCGAACTGCCGCAGCACTTCGACGGGCAGGGCGGCTCCCCCGGACACGGCGGTGCGCAGGTGCGTGGGCGGTGTCTGTTCGCCGAGGTCGCCGAGCGCGCCGAGCAGGGCCCAGTACATCGTCGGGACGCCCGCGAAGAACGTGACGCCTTCGCGGTGCATCAGCCGGAGGGCCTCCTTCGCGTCGAAACGGGGCTGCAGGACGAGGGTGGCGCCCCGGAGCAGGCCCATGTTCATCACCGCGCTCTGGCCGAAGGCGTGGAAGAGCGGGAGCGATGCCAGCATCACCTCGTCCTCTGCCGCCGCGAACAGCCTGTCGGCGACCATGGCGTTCATCGCCATGTTGCGGTGGGTGAGTTCGGCTCCCTTGGGCCGTCCCGTCGTGCCGCTCGTGTAGAGGATCACGGCGGTGTCCTCCGCCTCGGTGGCCACCGCCTCGACGGGCTCGGCGCTCCCGGTACCCGTGTGCTCGATCCGGTGCAGCAGAAGGAAGTGCTCGCAGGCGGGGGCCTGGTCGAAGCCGGCCTTCGCCACCTCGGCCAGGGGAAGCTGCGGCGTGCCCTCGAAGCAGAGAAGAGCCTTGGCGCGGGAGTCGGTGAGGTGGTACGCGACCTCCTGCGGGCGCAGCAGCACGTTGAGAGGCACCACGACCGCTCCGACCCGGAGGATGGCGAAGTAGGCGGCCGGGAAGTCCGGCACGTTCGGACAGGACAGGGCCACCTTGTCGCCCTTGCCCACACCTCGGTGCCTCAGTGCGTCGGCGATGTCCTGGGACCGTGACAGCAACTCGGCGTAGGTCAGGCGGGTGTCACCGAGGACCAGCGCGGTTCGCTCGGGGTGTTCCTGGGCGCTGTGTTCCAGCAGGGACGACAGGTTCAGCATCAGTTCTCCTCAGCGGCTCGTGAGGAAATGCTGAGGCACAACATGCTCCGTGCACGGTGGGCGGACGACCTCGGATCCGGCAGCCACCGTGTGCGTCTGCACAATTGCGGTCCAGAGGGTGAACCGTAAGCTGGCCGGCATGCCAGAGCAGCACGCCGATGGCGGTCTGATCGTTCCTCCGCTGTTGTCCGTGTGTGCCGCGGAGCTGTTGGAGCGGGTCGATGTCCTCGCCGACGACCTGTTCCGCGCGATCACCGCCGAGATCGCCCCCTACTCACTGTTGAGCGAGGAAATCCAGGCCGAAGTGCGCGACTTCAACGAGCGCAACCTGCACGAGCAGCTGACGTGCATGGCCGACCGCCGGCCCGTGCGCACGGACTCCACCCGGCAGTGTGTACGGCGTCGGGCCACGCAGGGCGTTCCTCTCGACGCGGTCCTGCACGCCTTCCGCATCGGCTACCGCGTGTTGGCCCATGCCCTCATCGAGCGTGCCACGGAGCAGCCCGGCACGACGATGGACGACATCGCCCAGGCCTCCATGTCGGTCTGGTCCCTGTTGGATGCCGCATCGCAGACGGTCAACGACGTCTACCGGGAAACCCTCGTCGGTCTGGCGCGGGCCGACGAGCTGCAGCGGCTGCTGTTGCTCGACGCGCTCCTCACCGGCAAGACGGCCGACTGGGCGAGGCTCGGCGGCACCGCCGCCTCTCTCGGTCTGCCCGAGCAGGGACCGTACATCTGCGTCGTCGCCGAGCACAGCGACGTCACCGCGATGGAACAGGCCCTGCTGCGCAGCGGGCTGCGCTCCGCCTGGCGGCCCCGTCCCGACGGTCTGGCGGGCATCGTCGCGCTGCCCGACCCCGCACTCGCCCCCGGTTCCGCCCGTGTTCCAGGACCCGCGCTGGTCCTGGAGGTTGTCGGCACCGCGGTCACGGGGCGCGCGGGCCTGAGCCCCGCGTACACGCGGCTCCGGGAGAGCGCCGACGCGCTGCGCCTCGCCACGCTGGCCCGGGCCTCGCTGCCTGCCGGGACGCACCGGGCGGTCACGCTCGATCACGACCCGGCCGCGGCCCTGGTCGCGGCCGGGCACGACCTCGCGTTGCGGCTGGGCATCGCCCTGCTCGACCCGGTCCTGGCCGCGCCGGACCGCAAGGACCTCATGGAGACGCTCACGGCGTGGCTGGACTCCGACACCGGTTCCACCAGCGAGATCGCCGAGACCCTTTACTGCCACCGCAACACCGTCCGCAACCGGCTCGACCGCGTCTCCCGCCTCACCGGGCGCTCCCTGCTCCGCCCGTCCGACGTCGCAGCCCTCTACGCCGGAGTCCGGGCTCTCAAGCTCCGCACGCCCTGACCCGCCCGCTCCGCCGGTGTCGGGGCGCTCGTTCGACGTGATGCTCCCCCGTCACCGCACACGCTTCCCGCCGCAGGGGCACGAATTCGGTTGCGACGGGCCGTCGAGCCAGGTGAGGTCATTCCATGGACGGTGGCGCGGAGCAGGGGCATCGGGCGGGGACGGACAGCGACCGTACGGGCGCGCCGCACACGGCTCCTTGGCGCGGAGTGGCGGTGCTGATGGCCCTGATGCCGGCTGCCTTCACCTTCAACACGGCGGAGAACCTGCCGATCGGCCTTCTGGAGCTCATCTCCGAAAGTCTGCGGGTGCCGGTGTCTGCCGTCGGTCTCCTGGTCACCGGCTACGGCGTGACGGTGGCCGTGTCGTCTCTGCCGCTCACCCACTTCATGCGGGCAGTGCACCGCCGCCATGTGCTCGCGGGCCTGCCGGCCGCCCTGGTCGTATCGAGTCTCGTCGCGGCGCCGGCGACTTCCTACGGCCTGCTCCTCGTGGCCCGGCTGCTGACCGCGCTCGCCCAGGCACTGTTCTGGGCGGTGATGGGGCCGGTCGCGGTGGGACTGTTCGCGCCCGGGGTCCGTGGCCGGGTGGTCGGGGCGCTGTCCGTCGCCGGTTCGCTCGCCCTCGTGCTCGGTGTCCCCGCAGGGACCTGGCTGGGCCTGCAGAGCGGCTGGCCCGTGCCGGTGGCCGTACTGGCGGCTCTGGGGCTCGTCTCGCTGGTGACGATCGCCGCTCTGCTGCCGACCTCCCGTCCGGAGGAGGAGCACGCCGCCTACGGAGTCAGGCCCGATGCCCGCAGGTTCGCGATCGTGCTGGCGGCCGGGACCCTGGCCGCCACCGGGGCGTTCGCCGGATTCACGTACATGGTGATGTTCCTGGGCGACGTGAGCGGGTTCCCGCCGGGCACGGTCAGCGTCCTGCTGGTGGCCTTCGGTACGGCGTGTCTGGCCGGGGTGAGCATCACCGGAGCGTTGCTGGACCGCTTTCCGGACTCCGCGCTGACCGCGGCCGTGGCCACTCAGGCGGTGGGCATGTTCGGCCTGTACGCGGCCGGAACCGACCCCGTGGCAGCGGTGGTGTTCCTGGTGCTGATGGGCGCTGCGCTCGGTCCGGTGTTCATGACCACCCAGAACGCGATGCTGCTCAGTGCACCGGGCCGTACGGATATGGCGTTCGCGGCCAACTCCGGTTGCTACAACGCCGGGATCGCGGCGGGCGCGGCACTCGGAGGGCTGATCCTGACGCTCGCCGACGTGCGGGCGGCCTTCCTCGCCGGCGGGCTGCTGACCGTCGGCGCGTGCGTGGTACTGCTCGTCGGACGGCTGCTGGCCGGGGAGCACGCAGTCCGCCGGCGTCAGCGAGGAGGTGCCGATCCGGCACCTGCGGCAACGGGAGGACGGGCCCGTCCATCGTGAGGTGTGCCGCAGGTGCGGCCGAAGCCCGAGTACTTCCCGCGCTTGTTCCCTGACCTCTGCCCCGTCATTCCAGCAGGGCAGCGGTGAAATTCTCGTGGTGAGCCATCAGCCATCCCTGCATGCGGTCCCAACGCTGCCATCCATCGCGCTCGGACAACGCCTGGGTGTAGACGGGGTCACCCTCGGCCACCCTGTCGGCGACGAACGCCCGGCAGGATGCGGTGGCCTGTTCGATGACGCCGGGCAGTTCGGCACGCTCCTGAGCGGAGAGGCCGTAGCTCTCGGCGAGGACCCGCAGTCGCGCCGGAACGTCCAGCCCTTCGGGATGGAGAGCTGCCGCGGAGACGGGATCGAGCATGGGCACCCAGTAGCGGGCGGTCATGGCGACGTCCCACAGTGGTCGGCCGGGTGCCGCCAGGTCGAAATCGATCACGGCCGCGGCACGGCCGTCGCGGAAGACGACGTTCTCCGGGCACACATCGTTGTGACACAGCATCGTTCCCCCCTCCGGATCGGCCAGGGCGCGGGGCCACGCGACGCGTGTGTCGACCGCGATGGACTCACTGGCCTCGTGCAGGCGCCGCAGCAGGCTTCCCACCGATCTCAGCGCGGCCTCCGTCATCACCCAGTGCGGAAACGGCGGCAGAGCGACGTCGCCGGGGATGAACGTCAGCTGCTCACGGCCGTCCGCGGTGAGACGTACGGGCGTCGGAGCGCCGTCGAAACCATGCTCCTTGAGCGCGAGGAGGTGGGTGTGGAGGGCGCGCGCGGTGCGCGGTGCCGGACGTTCCACCAGGGCGCCGCGGCGGAACACCGCGCCCGCGTTCGCCAGGCCGCCCACCAGTGCTTCGCCCTCTGTCTCATCGCCCTCGACTGTCATGCCGATCACGCTACCGCCGGGTCGGACAGTGTGGGACGGTCCCGGAGCAGGCTTCGGACTCGGGTCGCCCGCCTGGGCATGTGCCGGGCGCCGAGGCGGTGTTCGGGCGCCCGTGCCGCCGGTGTGGCGCGCGGCTTCTCGGTGACGGAGGCCGACGAAGCGCCCCTCCGTCGGGGCCACCGGCTCCGGGGACCGGCGCGGGCCCCGGAGCCGGGCCGAGGTGGCTCGTACGCACTGTCAGCCGTCCACTGCCGTGGTCGTGAAACGGTCGCCGCAGATGTGGAGTTGGGAAGCCCTCAGGGTCAGGGCCTCCTTGGAGCCTGGCGGGTAGACGCGCAGGTAGTCGGGCCGGCTCCAGCAGCCGGAGTCCGTGATGCCCTGGTTCAGGGTGTGCAGGGTTACCCCCGCCGTCTTTCCGGGCCCGATCACCGTACGCCCCCGCATGGCGCCCTCGCGCTCGGCCGGCACGCCGATCGCACTGCCGTCCCGCTTGATCAGTGAGACACCGGGGAAGCCACTCAGCGTGCACGCGGTGGTGGACTTGTTCGCGAACGTGAGCCGGTAGTGGATCTGCCCCGCGCCCGCGTCGGCACGGCCCAGCCGCATGCTCAGGCCGTCGGCCGTACAGCGCCGGGCAGCCGAGGCGGCTCCGGCGGTCGCACTGCCGGTGGCGGGAGCCCGGGCGGCGGGTTCTTCCGGGGCGACGGGATCCGAGGCAGGCGCGGAGGAGGCACTGCCGGAAGGGCTTTCCGCCCCCTGCGCGGAGACCGCGGGTCCGGAAGCCGTCGCCCCGGGCGGTCCGGCCGAGGCCGGGCTTCCGCCGCGGCCGGCGGCGGCCAGGGTGAACGAGGCGATCGCGACGGGGGCAAGGACATGACGAAGGCGCATGGGAGCC
>NZ_JBEOVJ010000146.1:0-9080 GCF_040295435.1 Streptomyces sp. NPDC002809 | reverse complement strand
CCGGGCGCTTCCCTTCGGTCTTGCGTTTCCGACTCTATCAGACTCTTTCGTGTCCGATTCCCGGTCGAAGCGGGCCTCGCATTTTCGCTTTCCAGTTCTTCGCTTTCGCGCTTTCCCTTTCCAGCGAGCTCAACTCTACCAGAGTATTTCGGGCCTGATTCCCACTGCCGAATCGTCCATGACGACCCGTCGGCCGGCTGACGCCGCCGTGAGATCGGCCTGCTGACGATACGTCACGCGAGGCCGCCCGGCCCCGGCGCTCCTGGCCGACCTGTGCAGCAACGATACCTACGCCCAACTCGCCGACGGATCCGGGTCCCGGGTTCGCCACGGTGTACCGGTGCAGCCACGGGCCCGCAGGGGCCTTGGCTGCGGTCACCGAGCCATCGATGCGCTCCTCGGCGGCCGGTGGCCTCCGGTCGGGGCTGCGTGAGCCGTCCTCCGCGGGTGACGACGTTGTGCGGTCATACCTGGCGTACGACACCCATCTGGTCACGGCGTCCGGACGATGGCGGAGTGTCGGTCCGGACAGAAGCGCTGCCAGAGGCCCTGGGCGGTCCACGACCGTACGGGTGCGCTCCGAGGTCGGCAGCCGCTGCGGCGCCCGGTGCAGTGATCTCACGGATGTGGTCGCGGGCATCACATGGAGTCGACTGTTGAAGGGGACGTGGTCCGGGAGGCACCATCCGGCCGGCCACATGCTCCTCACCCGTGTTGGGGTGGAGGACGCCGGTTCGGATCGACTTCCGGGATCGGCTGAGCCTCAGAGGCGACGGCAAGGCGGTCCTGGAGGTCGCCGGCACTCTCATCCTGCTCGACCTCGCGGACCCGTCACCACCCGTTGCTGTCAATGACATGGGTCGAGGTCCGTGCGGCAGGGAACAGCGTCTGCCTGCGCCCTACGGGCCGTGATCGACGGAAACGCGAATTCTCTGCGTCTCACCGCGCTCGTCCCATAGCCCCGGCGCGGTAGCGGAGCTCCTCACTGCGCTCTCAGCCGGCCGAGCCGCCCGCCCCGCCCCGGCCAGTGCGGGCCCGGGTGACCACTACAGCCTGATCGTTCCTGACTCCGGATACGACGCTGCTCGCGCTACGGAGATCACGCCTCGCTGCCCGGCTCCGTTCGCGATCCCCCGCTGCCCGACTCCAACGCTCGTCTCGTAGCCTCCGCGCATGACTGACGATCCATTCCAGTGCCGCTGCGTCCTCTGTCATGACTACGGTGACCGGAACGAAGCGGACCACATGGATCTGGCCGTCATCGAGAATGTGCAGCTGCACGGATGGCACGTCGCGATGGTTCCCGAGGACGAGATCGGCCCTGGATTCGCCTACACGATCGGCCTGTCCCACACCCACGGCGCACCCGAGCTCGCCGTGTTCGGGCTCGATGTCCACGTCATGCACCGCATGGTCAACGTTCTCGGAGCGAAGTCCGCCGCGGGCGCCGTACTGGCTGAAGGCCAGAGGCATCCTGACGTGGTCGTCGGACGCCAAGTCGCTCTCAGGCAAGTCGATCTTCGCTGGTGCCGGACGTTCTTCGGGCAGGCCATGGGGTTCTACCGGCGGCCTCCTCTTCCCCTGCTGCAAGTTACGTGGCCCGACGTGGATGACCGTTTCCATTGGGACGAAGGGGCTGGGCAGAGGCATCGGGAGTCACAGCCTCAGTTGTGGCTGCCACCGAGTGAGCACCCCGCCGGGATCTGGACGACCGAGCTCTGACCTCGAACGTGCCGCCCAGCGGCACAGCAACACCGTCACGGGGAGCTGCTGGAGCGGCTGGAGCTGCTGGAGCCAGATCATTCTGCGGAGTAGCGCGAATCCGGCTCGGTCGCAGAGCTGTGCCTCGATCCTCTCGATGCGGGCACGGCACCTGCGGTGCTGCCGGAGCTCCAGGTCATGTCCGATGGGTCCGCAGAGTGACCTTTGGCCGGCTCCTGAGGTGCGGCGCCATGGAGAACCAGCTCACCCATGAGGCCAGTGACTTCATCAATTTCCGGAACCACGACCTCCGGGATCCGAGGTCTCACGGCTACGGGTGGGTCGACATCAAGCATCTGCGGATCCCAGCCGAGTCCGGCGAAGCTCACGAACTGCTCGCGGCGCTCATCGGGCATGAACAGTTCCGGGACGACTACGCGGGCGGTGGAGTTCTGTCGGAGGGATCTAGTGCTCTGACCGGGTTGGTTCGCCGGGTTGGTGGTCGAGGCAGTTGGATATGCGGTGACGTCCGATCCGACCGGTGGAAGTGCGGTGGCCGAGCCTGTCCGTGTGCGCAGATTGACCGACCAGGAAGGGCAGAAGCTGCAGCAGATCGTGCGCCGGGGCAGCACCAGTTCGGTACGCTACCGGCGCGCGATGATGCTGCTGGCCTCGGCTGGCGGGAACCGCGTCCCAGTCATCGCCCAGCTAGTTCAGGCGGACGAGGACACGGTCCGCGACGTGATCCACCGGTTCAACGAGATCGGCCAGGCCTGCCCGGACCCTCGCTGGGTGGGAGGCCGTCCCCGCCTGCTCAGTCCTGAGACGAGGACTTCGTCGTCGCGACGGCCGTCACTCGCCCGACCAAGCTCGGCCAGCCCTTCACGCGCTGGTCGATCCGCAAACTCGTCATCTACCTGCGACATGTTCACGGCCGCGTGATCCGGATCGGCAGGGAGGCGTTACGGTGCCTGCTCACCCGCCGCGGCGTCACCTTCCAGCGCACGAAGACCTGGAAGGAATCCCCGGACCCGGACCGCGACGCCAAGCTCGACCGGATCGAGCACGTCCTGGACCGCTTCCCCGACCGGGCCTTCGCGTTCGATGAGTTCGGACCCCTGGGAATCCGCCCGCCGGCGGCTCGGGCTGGGCCGCCTCCGGACACCCCGAACGGCACCCCGCGACCTACCACCGCACCCACGGGGTCCGCTACTTCCATGGCTGCTACTCAATCGGCGACGACACCCTGTGGGGCGTCAACCGGCGCAAGAAGGGCGCCGGCAACACCTTGGCCGCGCTCAGATCGATCCGCGCGGCCCGCCCGGACGGCGCCCCGCTCTACGTGATCTTGGACAACCTGTCCGCCCACAAGGGCGAGAAGATCCGTACCCGGGCCAGGAAGAACCGGGCCGAGCTGTGCTTCACCCTCACTTACGCATCCTGGGCGAATCCGATCGAGGCGCACTTCGGGCCGCTGCGGCAGTTCACCGTCGCCAACTCGAACCACCGCAACCACACGGTCCAGACCAGGGCTCTGCACGCCTATCTACGCTGGCGCAACGCCGACTCCCGCCACCGCGATGTCCTGGCGGCCGAACGCCGCGACCGCGCCCGGATCCGCAGCGAGAAGGGGATTCGCTGGGGCGGACGCGCCCGGATGGCAGCCTGATCATTCGCTGACGTTCATCGTCGCGCACCCCGCGACGCCCAGTTCGGACAGCACGCGCTGCAGTCGCTCCAGAGCCACGGCAGCGTCCAGACTCTCCGCGACTTCAAGGTCGAGGTGGCAATGGCCCATGCCGCTGCCCGCCCCCGTGACCTCGCCGTCGAGCTCGAACGCCGCTTCCAACGCCTCCTCGACCTCGTCACGGTCGATCGGCAGCGCCGCGAAGACGATCTCCACAAACACCACAGTCCTCCATCTCAACCCGGCGAACCATAGCGGTCACAGCACTAGGCACGGCCCGTATTGGCTGAGGCTGGTCACCCCAGGCGCCTACGAAACCGTCAGTCGGGAGACGAGCGCGAGCGTCCTGTGGGGGTGGGTGAACCAGTTCGAGGACGTGCCCGCCAAGCTGGGGGCGGATCTGCAGCAGGAGGTGTTCGATCGCTTGTCGGCGGCCGACCACATCTACTGCCTGAGCGGTCTCGGGGACGAGGCCATTCATGACTGGGGGCGTGTACACGAGTACTTCCACGAGTTCGTGCTCATCGACCGCTCAGCTGGACGAATCACTCTCCTCATCGCGGCTGACGACTGAGTCGATCGGCAAATGGCTGCCGTGGAAGGGCATTCGCCGGATCAGGGGCGGAGCCACAGGCGAAGCGCGGCCAGAGTCACCGTGCCGTGGAATACGTAGGCTCTTTTGTCGTAGCGAGTCGCCACGGCCCGGGATCCTTTGAGTGCGTTGATGCACCGTTCGACCTCGTTCCTACGGGCATACCGGGACTGGTCGAAGGCACTGGGGCGACCGCCTCGGCTCCCACGTCGTCGGCGGTTGGCTCGTTGGCCTCGATGCTCGGGGACCGTGTGCTGGATCTGCCGTCGTCGCAGGTACTGGCGGTTTCGACGCGAGCTCTATGCCTTGTCCCCGCATGCGTGGTCCGGTCTCGTACGTGGGCGGCCCCCGGCTGGACGCGGAACGCGAATGCGATCCAGGACTGTGACCAACTGCGGGGCGTCACCCCACTGCCCTGCGGTTGTCAGGACTGACAGTGGACGACGGCTCCCGTCCCTGGCCAAGTGAATCTTCGTCGTCAGACCACCCCGCGAGCGGCCGACCGCTTCGTCAGAGCGATCCTCCGCGGGGCGGCGGCGTCGGCCCGGCACGCGGGCCGGACAGCGACGAGCCACGGCGGCATGCTGGTGAGCTCGGCCCACCGTGGAATCCACGCTCACAACACTCCAGTCGATCCGGCCCGCGGCATCCGCGGCAGCGAGGACGGCATGCAAGATCGTCTCCCACATGCCATTCGGCCGACTACCTGCGATGACAGTCATGAACCGTCTGCCACTTCCCGAAGCGAGCTGGCAGGTCCCGCCAAGGCAGGCCGGTCCGCAGCCGGAAGAGAATTCCATTGATCACGCGCCCCAAGTCCCGGACATGTCCGCCGGCCCTGTCCAGTTCGGCGCAGCGGGCCAGAACATCCTTCGGGTCTGCGCGGTCCTCCTCGCTCAACGCGGGGGAGTGAAGGGCCAGCCAGCTGATCACCTGCCGCGCCGGCGGCAGCCGAGGTAGAACGTGCAAGGGTCCAGCCTGCTGGACCGGGGCCGTTCCCCGCGGACGGTGTTCTGCCGGCGTGCGGCAGTCGCCTACCGGGGCACGTGTTGAGGCCCCGTCCCAGGGGGTTCCGCAGGAAGTCGCGGTGGGAGGCGACGCCGGCGTGGTATCTCACGCGATTCCCCGTCGGCAGCGTCAGCTTCCCCACCCAGACGTTCGAGCCCGGATGCCCTCGCAGCGCATCGGGCTCCGTGCGGGTGGGTCAGCCCCACCAGCCGTCGCCGGCGTGCCAGCGCTGCACCCACTCCAGGAAGCCGACCGCTTCCGGCATGGGATACGGGTAGGCGCCGACGTCACTGACGAGCCAGACCTTGCCGCGTTGGGGACCGGTCACCACCAGGACCCAGCAAGAGGATCCGTCTTCGGCGCCGAGCACGATGGAGCCGTGGTCGTAGACGGCGGCAACGCGCTCGTGGTGGTCATCGGCGAGGGGCTCGCCTTCCCAGGCCCAGACCTCCTGGAGCGGGAACGGGGCGGCAGGATTCCGGTCTTCCTGTTCGTGCCAGTCCGGCGGGAGCCAGCCGAGGGGCAGGAGGCCGCCGTCTTCCGGTGGTCCGAGGGATGACCCGTTGGTGATCTCGGCGATCAGGCTCCGGTACGGCTCCGGAATAGCGACCTCGTGCTCGGATTCCCACGCCGAAACACCATCGTGCCCAAGCGCCGGCTCCCGCCACTCCGGTGCGAATGCGGAGCGCAGGAACTCCAGGGTGGCCTCATCAGGGCTTTGATCAGGTGATGTGGTTGTCACGGCAGCATGCTGGCAGAAGGGTCTGACAGAGCCGCTGCGAGGGCATCCGGGCTCAAGCATCTGCGTAGGGAAAATGACGCCGCGGCTGGGGACGCGTGATCGTCGGCAGCCGGTCGCCACAGACCGGCCCGGGCCTCTGCGCAGACGGAACCGGTCAAGGACTCGAAGGGCTTCTGAAGCACCGCGCCGGGCCCCCTCGGCCGGGGCCCCCGCCTGATCCCGCAGATGACCTCCACGCCGGGATGGCGGATCAGCCGTGCAGCCGGCGGGCCGGCTCCGCTCATCGGGAACACGACGATCACGCGGTCATCCTTCCCGCGCCGAATCCCGGAGGGGAGGCCGGCCGAGCGCCGGCCAACCCGGCCAGGGCGTGGTTGAGCCGAGTGGTGAATCGTGCGTACGAGGCGGCCGGCCGGGAGAACGGACCGGTGAACGTCCGGCGTGGGCAGAGCACCGACCCGAGACGACCCGCACGTGAGGCGCCGGGCCGTCAGCCGAATTGCAAAGCTCTGCGCAGCGAGCGGAAGGTTCTTCCGCCCGCGTTGGCAACGGTCGTGGGTTCGGTTCGAAAGGCAGCCGCAGTACGGACATGCCGCCCTTGCCGCGCAGCCTCTCCCCGCCATCTCCGCCGTGCCGAACGCGGCCGCGACCCGCCTCGACATCCACATCGTCGATCCCATCGGGAACCAGCAAGCTCCGGAACGGCGCCTCGGTCTGCGTGACGAGCGCCGTCACCGTCCACGGCCGACCCCAGCAGCGACCGGCATGTACCTGAAGGAGCGTCACTTCCAGCCGCAGGACGACAAGACGTACGCCGTCTCACGCACGCCCGTCTCCTCCGTTACCTACTCGACGAAGCCTCGCCGTACGTCGACCACCCGAGCTCCCCGGCTTCCCCCGGCAAGCCTGAAGCGGCACACCCGCAAGCAGCGCACACGAACGGGTGGTGTGGGGGCGCCCCGTGGTCCCGCGGCCAGGCGGTACCACCGGCTCGGTTCATCGGCTGCTTCAGCGCAGGCCGAGGAGCATCACGTCGTGGAGGTCCGCGCCTGTCCCCCATGGCCGCGCCTCTCCGATCTTGCGGCATCCCACGCACGGTAGGCAGCCGTCGCCGCCCTGCTGCCCGGGTGGACGTTCAACAGCACACGCTCCGCCCCAATGTTGTCGAGCAGCACCTCGTGCAGACGCCGCGCGATGCCCTGCCCGCGCCACGGTCCGCGCACGGCCAGTTCCATCAGCCCGACGGTGCGGTGCCCGTCCTCCCGTCGCAGGCCGTCGGACACTGGCTCGGTCAACTCGTCCCACCAGCCCGTATCGGGGTCGAGTGGGTAGCCGTACGCCATGCCGACAGGCTCGCCGTCCTCGGTACAGGCCAAGGCGGCGCGGAAGGAGCACTTGCGCGCCTGGGCAGGAAAGCGGCGGAAGGCGGCGGCAACGTCGTCCTCGGTCTCGTTGTGAGGAGGTCGGCGAACGCTTCGGCGTAGACCAGCCTGAACGCGTCCTCGACCCGCGCTGCGGCTGCCCCATCCACGCGCGCCACCTCGGCGGTCCCCCACTGCCTCATGTCATGCCCCTCGTACGGTCTCGCGGACGCGCTCGCCACGCTCACGGACCCGCGGCGCTCAGTCCCGGGACCATGGCTCGCGCAAACTCCCGGATCGTACCCAGCAACCGCAGGTCAGGCATGCCACCGCATGCGTGGTCGGCACTGGGGCGGTGGCCACCCTCAAGCTCTCCGGGCAAGCCCCGGTCATGTACCTCCCAGGGAGCCGAACGGCGCTGCGGCGTCGGATAGGCGGGAGCACGGTTCCCAGCAACACGATCTGTACTTCACGGGCTCGCTTCGCCGGCGGACTCGAGGTCTCAAGGGGCGAGCAGACCGCTGGTGGCAGCGCGCGTCAGTACCGGATCGCTGAGAACGTCCGTGCTGTCGACGAACTGGTCGACGGTGCCCGTCATCGGCAAGGAACTGATGTCAGGGTCGGTGATGCGAGTACTCAGCGCCGCGGTGAAGCGATCCGCGTGCAGGACCTGAAATGGTCTGGTGTGGTAGGGCCGCGTGGCCGGGTCGACGGGATCGGTCAGGCCGAGTTGGTTGTGTACCGCCGCGACGGCCTCGTAGGCGCGGGCCAAGTGGTCTTCACGGGTGTGCCAGTCGGTGGCGGCCAGGACCGCGGTGAGTACCGGGGTGAGGGCGGGTGCCTGGGGAGTGCGGGCGAAGGCGCTGCCGAGCCATTTGCTGTACGGCGGGTAGCGGCGCTCCATGAGCAGGCAGAGCCGCATCAGATCGCGGACCAGGCGGGCTGCGACGACAGCGGAGCCGAGTTCGTCGCCCACTTCGCCACAGCGGCCGACGAAGGCTTCCTCCTGGGAGACGCGCCGCCACTGGCAGGCAAGCAGGTGGAGCCAGAGATCGTGGGGGTACCAGTCCAGGCCGGCACGGGCTGGTACGAGTTCACCGAGCCCGTCGTGGAAGACGGCACCGGCAGTGGCCTCGGCGAGGAGCTGAGTCGGGGTGGCCAGCCAGTCCGCCAGGGTGATGCCGGTACGCGGGTCGAAGCCCAGCTGCGCGGTGAACCAGGCGCCTGGCTCCGTGACTTCGACTCGGTGGTGAACCGGCCCGTCAGTTGTCTGCATGACTCGGATGTCTGCTTCGCCGGCGGATGCGAAGTGTGTCGGGTAGCCGCGGAAGGTTTTCGGCAGGCGCTCGGAGAGCAGTGCAGTAATCCTCGCGCCGTGCCGTGGGACATCCTGCGAGTGCAGAAAGATCTGCAGGCGGGGCCCCCATTCGTGGTCGGCGGAGCGGGCGGTGTCGAAACCGAGAACTTCCGAGCCGCTGCCGAGGCGGGCAGCGGAGTGCGTCACCCCGGGGGCAGCCTCCTCCAGCAGAGGCCGCACGGCTTCGAGGTAGAAGTGGCGGGAGAGTTCCAGTCCGGGGATGAAGGACGATGTCGTCATGATGCAGAGGGTGCCGGATCGGCACTTTGCCGGTCGAGGGCTTTTCCCGTCCGGCAGGCCGCCGTTGACTGCATGTGCTGATGGTCCGATTCGCTGCCTGCGTCCATGTCCGTGGTCGGCCGGCCGACCAGGTCCGGCATCGGTCAGCAGCAGGCTGCTGAGTAACACCCGTCAGCGCATCAGGAGCTGCGCGCCGCGCAATCGCGGTGGTGACTGCCGCAATGGAGGGGATTGATCTGACCGGCCTTGAGTGGCGGGAGGACTCATGCTCGTTCTGGTGGCCGACCTCGATGACTTCTGGTCCGGAACGCAGAAAAGCCCCGTGCCACAAGGGCACGGGGCTTAACTATCAAAAGGAGTTCGGCGGCGTCCTACTCTCCCACAGGGTCCCC
>NZ_JBEOVJ010000145.1:0-9198 GCF_040295435.1 Streptomyces sp. NPDC002809 | reverse complement strand
GCTACCTGGCGCAGAGCCGGCGACGCATCCGCCGCAGCGTTGCGGCACAGCAGAAGGCGCTGGCGTGGTGACTGAGCCCCGGGCCTGATGGACCGGGGCTCAGTCATGCGGTGACCGGCCGGGTGATGAGGTGGACGGCTGCCCGCTGCCCGTACAGCCCCTTCTGCTCAGGCTGATTGCTCTCGTACGACCGGGTCACTTTCCGATGCGCCAACTGGCACAGTCCCCTTGCCGCGTTGACCGAGCGGAAGTGCTGATCGCGGCGGCCGGAGGGGGATGAGCGCACAGCGTCAGCTCTGTTCGCCGGTTTCCGGAGTCGGCGGCAGGGTCGGGTAGTCGGGGATCGGATACACGCCGACGGCGAAGCCGTGGACCGTCTCGCCGGTGCGCGGCAGCCCGTCGAACTCGTGGATCAGCTGCTCGATGCGCTCCCAGAACTCGGCCACCTGCTCTTCGGAGATCCGGGCCCGCCGGATGAACTGACGTAGCCGCCCGAGCTCGTACGCCGCAGCAGATTCCCTCGCCGCGACCTCGAAGTCGTTGAAGTCGGGCGGCAGCGCTCCGCCGGCCGCCTGCCGACCGAGCCCGACGAAGAACATCCGTGCGGTGCGCCCGTAGTAGCGCTCCTCGATCGCCCGAACCTTGCGCGTCCGCACCACGCGCAGCAGGCCGGCCTTGGCCAGGACCGCGACGTGATGCGCGACGGTGCTCTTCGGCCGCTTGACCGCGGCGGCGAGCTCGGTGACAGTCGCGGCGCGTTCGTGCAGCAGCCCGAGGATGGTGGTGCGCAGGGGGTCGCTGATGGCCCGCACCTGCGCGGCGGTGGTGAGCTCGATCGTCTCGTCGAGGTCGTAGTCGGGAGTATTGCTCGGCATGATTGGATTAGACTAGCATCGCCGATTGTTCGAGAAATATGGATCGTTCGACGAGGCGAAAGCGGGCAGGCCGTGACCGAGGTTGTGCTGTTCCACCATGCTCAGGGGCTGACCCCCGGAGTCGAGGCTTTCGCGGCGGAACTCCGCCGGGCAGGCCATACCGTCCACGTGCCGGACCTCTACGAGGGGCACACCTTCGACAGCCTGGAGGAGGGCATCGGCTACGCGAGCCGGACGGGGTTCGGCACCGTCATGGAGCGCGGGATCGCCGCTGTTCAGCCGCTGGGTGTCGAGGTGGTCTACGCGGGCTTCTCCCTCGGAGTCATGCCGGCCCAGCGCTTGGCCCAGACCCGCGCGGGCGCCAAGGGCGCTCTGCTCTTCGACGCCTGCTTGCCGGTGTCCGAGTTCGGCGAGGCCTGGCCGGCCGATGTCCCGGTGCAGGTGCACGGGATGGACGGCGACCCGTTCTTCGCCGACGAGGGAGACCTCGACGCCGCCAGGGAGCTGACTGCCGACGACGACCGTGCCGAGCTGTTCCTCTACCCCGGGAAGCAGCACCTGTTCGCTGACTCCTCGCTGCCGTCGTACGACCAGGACGCGGCGGAGCTGTTGACCAGGCGGGTCATCGAGTTCCTGGACGGCCTGCGGTAACGGGGGCCCTCATCGGGCGCGCCAGTCCGTGACGGTCAAGCAGGACTCTTGGTCCAGTCGGTGCCGCACGTGCGGGCCGCCGGGCCGGGCCGCGGGACAGCGAACGGCCGGGGCCCGGAGGGGCTGAGTTAGCCCGGAGGGGGCTGAGTTCCGGCCGGCGGGACGGCTGCGAGAACGATGAGTCACGCTCGGCTTCGACGCGCGGCGCGACGGCTACTGGTGGCGCGTCAGCGATCCCGGCCGGCGGGGAACGGGTGACGACCGGCCCCGGGCTCTCATCCATGCCGAAGGCATGGAGCGACCGGAGCAGGGTCTCGCAGCACGCCCGCGTCATTACCGGGTACGTCAAGCCCGGGGGCGGCACGGCTGGTTGCCGGATCGGGGACCAGTTGCGAAGGCCGCGGTCCCGCCCCGTCGACATGTCGTTGCGGACCACGGGCGGAATCACCCGGCCCAAGGGCCGGAAGTCAGAAGTCAGCGAAACCTCCATCCGACTGCGCATGCGCCGGATGGAGGTTCCGCAGCTCTCCTATTCGCAGGCGATACCGTCACCGTCGCGGTCGAGGTGTGACCCGTAGCCGGGGTCCCCTGTGCGAATGGGTGCGGCGCCGGCTGCCCGAACGGCAGAACAGTTGGCGTAGTACGTCGCGCCGCCGCCATTGCCGTCGCCGTCGCCGCCGTCGGACTCGGAGCCTCCGGATGTGCCGGAATCGGGTGCGACGGTGACCTTGACCGTCACCGTCCTGGTGACGGTGGGTACCGGCTTCGGGCTGGCCGTGACGGTCTCCGTAAGCGCAGGGCCGGGCTTCGCCGATGCGGTGGCGGTCGCTGTGACGGTCACCGTGGGCGCCGCCGAGGCCGTGGCTGTCTTCTCGGTCTTGGCGTCCTCGCCCTCGCCCGCTCCGCCTATGCCGACGCCGATGAAGAACAGGACGATCGCCGCGGGGACGATGATCCGCTTCCTGGCCCAGCCCGGTCGGGGCGCGGGCGGTGGCGGACCCACATACGGGTTGGGGTCGGCGGGCTGTGGCGGCTGCCCCCAAGGCGGCTGAACGGACGGCGGATTGTGCGACATGCGTCCCCCTGAAAGTGCGTGGAGAGGTGACGTTAGCCGCGCCGAAGCGGCGGGGGAGGGTGATGTTCCGGTGGTGATGAATTTGTGACCAAGTCGTGGAGGTGGAGTGGATCCCCTACGTGCGTCGCGCCTCCCGGGTCGACCGGCGGTCGGGGGAGCACGCTCGTTACGGGTCTCTTGATGCGTCGGCACCGACCTGCGATTCTGGGCCGGTGCCAGGGCAGGCGAAGAGGAGGCGGCGGCAGGAAGCCGAGAGGCAGCGGCTTGCCGCCCGCACGGCGTCGGACCTGGGACGGTGGGAAGTGATCTTCGAGACGCGGGACCAGGCGGAGTTGCGCGCCTGCATGCGCAGCCTTCAGGAAGCGCGAGTCGAC
Organism: Streptomyces sp. NPDC002809; assembly: GCF_040295435.1. NCBI lineage: Bacteria > Bacillati > Actinomycetota > Actinomycetes > Kitasatosporales > Streptomycetaceae > Streptomyces > Streptomyces sp. NPDC002809. The sequence goes on along the minus strand of NZ_JBEOVJ010000145.1, from coordinate 6,223 downwards.
CAGGCGACGATCCGGATCGACACGCTGTGCGGCCGCCTGACGCAGCCGACCACGTACCGGCTGAGCCGGTTCATCACGGACGGGTGAGGGACCGCTCGTTTCACGGGCCAACGTCTGTAAGTGGCAGTGGATTCGGGAGACGGCCGGAGGCCGCTGCCCGAGAGGCATCCTCGCAGGAATCGGTGAGGAAGAGCCCTATGATCCGGTCCTCGCCGTGGGCGAGGACGTCCACCCCGTCCGGAGGATGGCGAGGACGTCCACCGCGTTTGAAGGACGGCGAGGGGAGCGGGCGCCGCGCTCCGCCGGGTGAGAAGGTTCGCCGATATCGCGGATGCTGTGACCACGTAGGTTCGCCGGGTTGGCTGTTCCAACGGCTGGATGTCCGGTGACGATCCATCCGATTGCTGGAGGTGTGGTGGCTGAGTCTGTCCGCCTGCGCAGGTTGACCGACGGGGAAGGTCAGAAGCTGCGGCGGATCTGCGTAGGGGAAGCACCAGTACGGTGCGCTACCGACGCGCGGTGATGCTGCTGGCCTCGGCCGGCGGGAACCGTGTTCCGGTGATTGCCAAGCTGGTACAGGCCGACGAGGACACCGTCCGGGACGTGAGCCACCGGTTCAACGAGATGGGGCCTTCCTGGACCCCCGTGGACGGGAGGCCGTCCCCGCCTGCTCGGTCCTGACGACGAGGGCTTCGTCGCGGCGACGGCCACCACCCGCACGACCAAGCTCGGGCAGCCCTTCACCCGCTGGTCGATTCGCGCTGCCCGCCCGGACGGCGCCCCGATCCACGTGATCCTGGACAACCTCTCCGCCTGCAAAGGCGAAGAGATCCGGCGCTGGGCGAAAAAGGAACCGGGTCGAACTGTGCTTCATCTCAACCTACGTGTCCTGGGTTGACCCGATCGAAGCCCACTTCGAACCGCTGCGGCAGTTCACCGCCGCCAACTCCCACCACACCAACTACACCGTCCCAACCGGGCCCTGCACGCCTACCTGCGCTGGCGCAACATGGTCACGTGCACCTTGGTCGGAGCACATGATCAGACAAAGGTGCACGACCACGTCCGGCGAACCTCCAGGTGAGAGACGCAGTTCGAGGCCTATTTCGACACCGGGTGCTCCGCGAGGCCAATAGCTGAGGACGACGTCAGCCAGCAAACCGGCCAAAACCCTAGGAACCCACCGTGCCTTGCACGAATTGCCGAATGTGCGTACGCACGGCGTCAGGCTGCTCCAGCCAGGGCTCGTGCCCAGCGGCCTCGATCCGCCTCAGCGGAAGATCGAGCCGGAGCGCGAGTGATTCAAGAGCGGAGACAGGGCGGGGATCGTCGGCCCCACCAAGGAGCTCCGTTCGCGGGGGCAGGCACGCGCGCAACTCGGCCAGATGCGCATCGAGCGGGTCCGCGCGTCCTTGCCTGCCAAGTTCACCGTTCATGGTCCAGTTGACAGGGCGACGATGTCGGCTGCTCCGCGCGGCCCAGTGCCACCCGCGTTCGGGATCGGCGTGGTCGGTGAACCAGGCCAGCGTGAGCAGCTCGACTTCCTGTGCCTCCGTGTGGTCCGGCAATTTTTCCAAAGCGCGGAGCCGCTCCTGCTGTACTACGGACATACGGCGATCGCGTTCCGCTCGGTCCCCTGAGCGCCAATCACCGACGAACGGCCCGCACATCAGCAGCATCGCGGCAACCCGGTCACGGTGCGCCAGGCAGAACCGGCTCGCCAGCTCGGTGCCGTAGGAATGTCCAATCAGCACGGCCTTGGACACGTTCCATGCGTCGAGCAGCTCGGCGAGATCGTCGACATGCCGGGCCAGGGAATGGCGCCCCTGCCACGGCGACCGGCCGGTGCCGCGCTGGTCGTACCGGTAGACGGGCGCAAGGTCCGCGAGCATGGTGGCGACATCGCCCAGGTAGTCCGGCAGACCCGGACCGCCATGGAGCATGACTACGGGCGGCTGCCGGGTGGTGTCTCCCAGCGCTATCCAGCGCAACTGAGCCTCGTCCGTCAACGACACGAGGCCCTGTGTCTCCATCAAGGTCACTGCGGAGAACCTACCGGTCTCACTGAGTCCCTGCCAAAGGTTGAAGAACAAGCGCTGAGACATCGCCTCCTTTGGCTTTGGCGCGTGGTGTTGACCGGCTCAGATGTGTGTCAGTGCGGTGTGGGAGCCTCCGGGCATGAGCTACGACCTGGCTGTCCGGGAAGGCGATCAGCCTCCGGATGACAAGATCGCCCGCCGCTTCTTCAGTGACCTATACGACCGTTATCTCGATGGCGAGGCCGGAGAGCCGGCGTCCGAACTCATAGCGGCCTATGTCACCGCTCTTCTAGAGCGGTGGTGCGACATCACCGAAGACGAGGAGGAGACCTCGCCCTGGTCGGTCGGCCCGTTGATCGACAGTGCAAGCGGTCCGCTCATCTACTTCGGAATGAGCTGGAGCATGGCCGAGGAAGCGTCAGCCTACGCGGCAGCCCTGGCCGACTCGATGGGGCTGATCTGTTTCGACGTGCAGCAGGACCAGCTCAGGCCCTGAGCAGAGTGGCCAATCAGTGGTGGCAGATGAGGAGTGCGGCTATGCCGACAAAGGCGAGGAAGTGCTCAGCCTCGCGTTCGTGGCAACGGTGGAACCGGCGGCAGCCGGCCGACCCAACCGGCGGGCTCACGCATCACCGCCGCTTTGCCCGCGACTACGAAACCCACCTCCACCGCTCTGAAGCCATGATCAAGGTGGCCATGGTCGACCTCATGAGCCGACGACTCACCCCCGAATCCACCTCGAACTGGCGCGACTCCTGAGTCAGGAGGAAGCGCCCTGAGCAGGGCAGTGCCAGTCGGCCGAGTCGATCGCGTTCTCCTCCGCGTCACTGAGGTGGAAGCAGTTTCCGTTGACCCACACCGTGACCGATTCGGGCCGATGGTCGACCTGGAATGGTTCGTCCCCCCGCAGAGTTCCCGACCATGAGCCATCCGCTGCAGGCGAGTGGGTGACAACAACCCACGTCTGCTTCGGGAGCATCTGGTGCGTCTCTGCCCAGGGCTCCACGGTCAACTCCAGCGCGGACTCAGCTCCATTGCTGATCAGCAGCCGCGCTGTTCCGACACTACCCACTCCCGACACCCCTCCTTGCCTCTACGGGCGATCCCGCACGCAACTGGAGAGTACGGGCCCCACACGACCCGATCGTCACACACGCACGACTACCTGAAGCCGCCCCGGCGCCCGAGATATCAATAGCCCTGCCAGGACAAAACACTCTTTAAAAGAGCGTTTCGTCCCGACAGGGGTGCTTCATCGCAGTTCAGATGACGAACCGCTTCGTGTCGGCTGGGGCAGTAGACATGTCTTGTGGTGGGTGAGGCGAATGACGGCCTTCGGGGGCCCGTTTCGGTCCCTTCGCTCCTGTCTGATCCCAACGCGCCCCCGGTCGCACCGGTTTGCGCCCTGTGGCGGGGCGGCGGCCATCGGTACTACAGAAACATGCCTCGTAAGCAGCGGCCCTATCCAAGTGACCTCTCCGATGCCCGTTGGGAACTGCTGGAACCGACTCTGATGGCCTGGCGGGCCGAGCGAAGAGGGAAGGGCCTGGATATCGGGCGGCCGCCCGAGCACGATCTGCGGCGGATCATGGACGCCATCCTCTATGTCGACCGGACCGGGATTCCCTGGCGGTATCTGCCTCACGACTTCGCCCCATGGGAGACGGTTTACGGTTACTTCGCCGCCTGGCAGAAGGACGAGGTCTTCGACCAGCTCAACGGTCTCCTGCGGCGCCTGGTCCGGGAGGCCGAAGGTCGCGACGCCGAGCCGAGCGCCTGCGTCCTGGACGCCCAGAGCATCAAGACCTCGGCCAACGTGCCCGCGGCCGGCCAGGGCATCGACGCGGGCAAGAAGATCGCAGGCCGCAAACGTCACATCGGTGTCGACGCACTCGGCCTCCTCCTGGCCGTGCTGGTCACCGCCGCCAGCGTCTCCGACAACGCCGGCGGCATCCACCTGCTCTCGGACATCGCCGAAGGCCACCCCCGCATCACCAAAGCCTGGGCCGACACCGGCTACCGCACCAAAGTCATCGACCACGGCGCCCGTCTCGGTATCGACGTCGAAGTCACCCGCCGCGACCCCGCTCAGAAGGGCTTCAAGGTGATTCCGCGACGCTGGGTCGTCGAGCGGACCTTCGGCTGGCTCATGCACCACCGCCGCCTCGCCCGCGACTACGAGACCCATCCCCACCGCTCCGAAGCCATGATCAAGGTGGCCATGGTCGACCTCATGAGCCGACGGCTCACCCGCGAATCGACCCCGAACTGGCGCGACGCATGACCCCTGGCCGCCGCACCATCACGAGCTCGCCGACCTCTGCCGCAACACCCTGAATCGCTGATCCACCAGGTCAACACACTCATGCAGACCCGGAGTCGGCAGACCGGCACGCTCACGCATCACGGCAATGGCCTGCACATTCCGCCCGGCCGAAACGAGGCCGTCCACCTCAGCCTGCACCTCAACCGAGAGTCGGTCCCACAGAGCATTCCCCATAGCCGCATTGAACCCCACGAATCGCACCCAGGAGTGACCGTGATCCGCCGCCTTACCAAACACCCCCGGCAGGACAAAACACTCTTTAAGAACTCCTAACGAAATGGGTCTTGGGGAACGCTAGGCTCGGTGGCCATGAGTCAGAGCGGTTCGCAAGCGGCGGCATTCTTCCGAGATGTCCGTGGAAACGGAGTGGTCTGGCTTGTCCGGGATGACGACGGAAGCCCGACTCACCTCTCCGCGGACGGCACGCGAAGCTTTCCCTTCTGGTCGACCTCGCCCCGGGCCCAGAGGGCGGCGAAGATCTGGGGACGTGGGCTCCGCGTCGATTCCATGCCCTTGGACACCTGGTGCGATCTTGTACTGCCCGATGCCGCCCGGGACGGACTCGTGATCGGCATCAACTGGAGCGGGCCGCGTCTGGTCGGCTGGAGCTTCACCCCCAGGGAAGTCCTTAACCGGCTAGCGGCAGTCCGCTAGCTCACTGCATCGGTCACCAGAGCGCGCAGGCGCCGCCAGCAGACGAGTGCGCATCCGAGGGTGAGGAAGGCTTCGTGGATGTCGTCGCGGATCTCCCAGCGGATCCGCAGGCGGCGGAACCAGTGCAGGTGGCGAATGCGCGCTCCACTACCCAGCGTTGGGTGCCCAGTCCCGAGCCGTGCTCGGTTCCGCGCCGGGCGATCACCGGCTTCACGCCAAGGTCCCAGACCAGGCGGCGGTACTTGTCGTGGTCGTAGCCGCGGTCACCCAGCACCACATCCGGGCGGCGTCGGGGCCGGCCACGCTTGCCCCGCACGGACGGCACGGCCTGGAGGAGTGGTATCAGCTGGGTGACGTCGTTGCGGTTGCCGCCGGTCAGAGTGGCGGCGAGCGGAATGCCGGTGGCGTCGGTGATCAGGTGATGCTTGCTGCCCGTCCTGCCCCGGTCAACAGGGCTTCGTCCCGTCTTGGAGCCCCCTTTAACGCTCGGATATGGGAGCCGTCGACGACCGCCCGGGAGAAGTCCAGGGCGTTCGCGCTGCGGAGCCTGGCGAGGAGGGCCTCGTGCAGTCGCTGCACACCTCGGCCTCGGTCCACTCGGCCAGCCGGCGCCAGCAGGTCATGCCTGAGCCGAAGCCGAGTTCCTGCGGCAGGTGTTCCCAGGCGATTCCGGTGTGCAGGAACAACAGGATGCCCTGGAACACGAGCCGGTCCGGATGCCGTTTGCGCCCGGGGTGCCGGGTCCGGCGCTCAACCTTGGGTAACAGCGGCTCGATCGCCGCCCACAACTCGTCATCGACTTCCCACGGCTTCGGCCGAGCCACCCCGCACCCCCGGATCATCAGTCCCGGAGCGATCCAATCACCTCAAAGATCATTTCGTTAGGAGTTCTAAGAGTGGCTACTGAGGTTTAACTCGTGGAGTCGTAGGGGCTGTCGGCTGGTCGTCCGCTGCTGTGACTGAGGGTTCCAGTAGGCCACTGAGTGTTGTGCTTGGCCAGTTGAGCGCACGGAGCCGAGTGACTGTGACTGGACAAGATGGTCGGCAGTCGATCGAGACGACTGAGCCGACCCACTAGCGTGTTGACGTGCACATCCTCGATGACCCCTGTGTCGGCGTACTCGCGTATGTGCAGAGGCAGGTACGGATGAACGTGCAGAGCAAGTAGCCGCAGACTGGCCCTCATTGCCGTGCGAGATGATGG
>NZ_JBEOVJ010000144.1:0-9208 GCF_040295435.1 Streptomyces sp. NPDC002809 | reverse complement strand
GACTCTATCAGACTCTTTCGTGTCCGATTCCCGGTCGAAGCGGGCCTTGCGTTTTCGCTTTCCAGTTCTTCGCTTTCGCGCTTCCCTTTCCGGCGGTTTCAACCTTACCAGACCCAATTCGTTCCGTTTCCGGTCCGGATTTGAATTCTGATGGCCGTTGAAGTGGCCTTGCCTTTCGGCTGATTCGACTTTATCAGAAGCAATTCCACCGAGCTAATCGGCTTCATGTTCCGGAGAGTGGGAATCAATTGGCTCCGCGGAAATTCAATACTCCGGCGAGAGCGGGGTAAATCTAACTGTTGGGGCTCGAACTTGTCCAGCTCGAGGCAACCGTTCAAATCTACCTCCCCCAGTCCACCGTGTCAATGGTTTTTGGGGCGAGGAGGACAGTAGCAGGTCAGCGGAGCCGTACGCACATCAGGCGGCCACGGGCAGCTCTGCGCTTCGTTCCGCTGCCGTGATGTCGCCCGCGTCGCCGGCTCGGACCGCCCTGCCGCCCAGGATGTAGACGTAGGCGAGGAAGGCCAGCTCGGCAGCGATTCCGATCGTGATGCGCGCCCAGGTCGGAAGGCCCGAGGGCGTGACGAAGCCTTCTATGACGCCGGATACGAACAGGACGAGGGCGAGTCCCAGGGCCATTCCGATGGCTGCCCTGCCCTGCTGCGCCAGGGCCGTACGCCGGGTGTGCGGGCCTGGGTCGATGACCGTCCAGCCCAGGCGGAGGCCTGTACCGGCCGCCACGAAGACCGCAGTGAGCTCCAGCAGCCCGTGGGGAAGGATCAGACCGAGGAAGGTGTCGAGCCGGCCAGCCGACGACATCAGTCCGATGCCCACCGCGAGGTTGAGCACGTTGACGAAGAGGATCCAGATCACCGGGACGCAGAGGAACGCGCCCAGCACCAGGCACATGGCGGCGGCCTGAGCGTTGTTCGTCCAGACCTGTGCGGCGAACGAAGCCGCCGGGTGGCTGGAGTAGTACGTCTCGTACTCCCCTCCCGGGCTGGTCAGGCGGCGGAGATCCTCCGGGGCCGCGATGGCCGACTGAACCTCCGGATGCGCGCCGATCCACCAGCCCATCAGCGCGGCCAGGAGCACGGAGAGGACGGCCGTTGGTATCCACCAGTACCTGGAGCGGTAGACCGCTGCGGGAAAGCCCGCCGTGAGGAAGTGTGCGGCGTCGCGCCAGGAGGCGCGGCGGGTGCCGGTCACCGTCGAGCGGGCGCGGGCCACCAGCTGCGTGAGGCGCGCGGTGAGCAGCGGATCGGGAGCGCTGGACTGGATCAGGGAGAGATGGGTCGCCGTGCGCTGGTAGAGGTCGACCAGTTCGTCGGCTTCCGCGCCCGTGAGCCTTCGCCCGCGGTGCAGGAGGTGGTCCAGACGGTCCCACTCATTGCGATGGGCGTTGACGAAGACGTCGAGGTCCATGGGCGGCTGCTGCTCCTGGCATGGGTGTGTACGGGTGCGTACAACTGCGGCGCGTTGCGGGTCAGCTTGGCAGACTGTGGCCCCGAGGGGCAGGGATGGTCGGCGAAGGGTGGGCGGCGATGAGTGAGCTCGTGACCGGGGATGCGGTCGTGCTGGGATTGCGGACGGCGAAACTGCCGAGCAGGGCACTGGCTCTGGTCATCGATCTGGTGGCGGTCGGGACGGTGTTCGTGCTGGTGTCGATCGGGATGGCCATCGCGACGGCCACGCTCGACGACGCAGCGGTGGCGGCGGTGAGCGTCGCCACCTTCCTGCTTGTTCTGGTGGGAGCACCGATCGCGGTGGAGACGCTCAGCCACGGCCGTTCGCTCGGGAAGCTCGCGTGCGGCCTTCGGGTGGTGCGGGACGACGGGGGCCCCATCCGGTTCCGGCACGCGCTGGTGCGCGGGGCGATGGGTGTGGTGGAGATCCTCGCGACGCTGGGTGTGATCGCCTCCATCGCGTCGCTGGTCTCGGCGCGTGGGCGGCGGCTCGGGGATGTCTTCGCGGGGACGCTCGTCGTACGGGAACGGGTTCCTGCGGGCAGGGCGGCAGCCGTGCCGCCTCCGCCGCCCTGGCTGGTCGGGCGGTTCGCCGGACTGGATCTGTCGGCGGTCCCTGACGAACTGTGGCTTGCGGTGCGGCAGTACCTGACACGGATGCACCAGTTGGATGCCGCCGTGGGACGAGCCATGGCGGAGCGGCTGGCCGGGGAGCTTGCCGCGCGGACCGGGGTTCCGGCGCCGGAGGGTGTGCCTGCCGCAGCGTTCCTGGCCGCCGTGGTGAACGAACGGCAGTCGCGGGATGCGCGCCGGGCGTTCGCCGCAGCCTCCGGCACTGTCGGCGGTCCCGTCGTCGGGAGTCCGCGGACCGGGGCGGTGGAAGTGACCGACGTGTTCGGCACGGTCGGTGCGGGTGCGGACGCGCCGTGGGGCGCCGGCCCCGCTGCGGCCCCCGTGACTCACGCCGCTCCGGTGGCCGCTCCCCCTCCTGTGCGGCCGGCCCCTGCCCGGCCTGCCGGGCCGGGTGACGTGGCAGCGGAGCCCGGGGTGGACTCGGTGCGGCCCGCGGCTACCGGATTCGCCCCGCCCGCTTAGCGGTCCGAGGGCGGGGATTCCAGCTCTTCGAGCTCGATACCGGGGGCCGAGAGGACCACGTCGCCGGCGATGTGAACAGTGTGCTGCTCACCGGTGTCCAGGGCGCTGACCTGGTACGCGTCCACGGTCAGGGGGCCGTTGTCAGTGGGGTGCGCTTCACTGTTCATCAGGGCCCAGGACTGGTCCACGGTACGAGGGGCGAGCACCGGGTCCGTGAAGGTGACGATGCGGAGCCGGGTCGCCGGGGAGGTGGCGGTGAGACGCAGCAGCCGCGCGGTGGCGACGAGGAACGCGGGGGACGTTCCGCTGAAGGCGTGGGCGCGGACATTGCCTTCGGTGGCATGAGTGCCGGTCGGGTCGGTGCGCACCCAGGTGACGCCTTCGAGGGCGGCGCCGCGGACCTGCCAGCTCGCGGCGTGGAGTTCAAGACGGATGGGGCGGCCGAGCTCGTCGAGAGTGAGGTCCACGGATCCGAGGTGGTCGCCGGACGGGGCGGTCGTCTGGGACACGTAGCGCCAGCCGGAGGGGCCCGGTGCGCAGTGGAAGTGTTCTTCGCCGAGGGGGGTGTGGTCGTGGAGATCGTGGAGCGAATATCGGCCGCGTGGCATGGGGTCCTTCGGGTTCCTCGGGTTGTGCGGGTGCGGTACGGCGCAGGCCCCCGACACGGGGGTGCGGGGGCCTGCGTTCGTAGCTGCTGCTGATTCACCGGAGCTGCCGACGCGTGTGCGTCTGCAGGCACTGCGAGGTCTGCCGGTGGCCGGGCGTCACTGACCGGTGGTGGAGTGACCGGTCACCGGCGGACCGTCGCGAGTGGTGACGGGGATCAGTAGCGGTAGTGGTCGGACTTGTACGGGCCGTCGACCTCGACGCCGATGTAGGCGGCCTGCTCGGGGCGGAGCGTCGTGAGCCTCACGCCGAGTGCGGCGAGGTGGAGACGGGCCACCTTCTCGTCGAGGTGCTTGGGCAGCACGTAGACGTCGGTCGGGTAGTCCTCCGGCTTCGTGAACAGCTCGATCTGGGCCAGGGTCTGGTCCGCGAACGAGTTGGACATCACGAAGGACGGGTGACCCGTGGCGTTGCCCAGGTTCAGCAGGCGGCCCTCGGACAGCACGATGAGGACCTTGCCGTCGGAGAACGTCCAGGTGTGGACCTGCGGCTTGACCTCGTCCTTGACGATCCCGTCGATCTTGGCCAGGCCGGCCATGTCGATCTCGTTGTCGAAGTGGCCGATGTTCCCGACGATCGCCTGGTGCTTCATCCTGGCCATGTCGGCGGCCATGATGATGTCCTTGTTGCCCGTCGTGGTGACGAAGATGTCGGCCTGCTCGACGACGTCGTCGAGGGTGGCGACCTGGTAACCGTCCATCGCCGCCTGCAGCGCGCAGATCGGATCGATCTCCGTGATGATCACCCGGGCGCCCTGGCCGCGCAGCGACTCCGCGCAGCCCTTGCCCACGTCGCCGTAGCCGCAGACGACGGCGGTCTTGCCGCCGATCAGGACGTCGGTGGCACGGTTGATGCCGTCGATCAGCGAGTGGCGGCAGCCGTACTTGTTGTCGAACTTCGACTTGGTGACCGCGTCGTTGACGTTGATCGCCGGGAACAGGAGGGTGCCGTCACGGTGCATCTCGTACAGCCGGTGCACACCGGTCGTGGTCTCCTCCGTGACACCACGGATTTCCGAGGCCAGCTGCGTCCACTTCTGCGGGGACTCACCGAGGGTGCGGTTCAGCAGGGTGAGGATGTACGCGTACTCCTCGCTGTCCGCCGTCGACGGGTCCGGAGCCGCGCCCGCCTTCTCGAACTCCACGCCCTTGTGAACGAGGAGAGTGGCGTCGCCACCGTCGTCGAGGATCATGTTCGGACCACCGGTGGGGGTGTTCGGCCAGGTCAGGGCCTGCTCCGTGCACCACCAGTACTCCTCCAGCGTCTCGCCCTTCCAGGCGAAGACGGGGACGCCCGCAGGGGCTTCCGGCGTTCCGGCGGGGCCGACCGCGATGGCGGCTGCGGCGTGGTCCTGGGTGGAGAAGATGTTGCAGGAGGCCCAGCGGACCTCGGCGCCGAGGGCGACCAGGGTCTCGATCAGCACGGCCGTCTGCACGGTCATGTGCAGCGAGCCGGTGATGCGGGCGCCGGCCAGCGGCTGCGTGGCGGCGTACTCCTTGCGGATCGACATCAGGCCGGGCATCTCGTGCTCGGCGAGGGTGATCTCCTTGCGGCCGAAGGCTGCGAGGGAGAGGTCGGCGACCTTGAAGTCCTGTCGATTGGCGACCGTCGTCATAACGGGCTGCTCCTCGTGATGGGTCGAGGGTGGGTAGGGCGGCTCTGCGGCACGCGACGGGCACACGAATGCCCGGGGCGGTTCGCAGCGCAGTCCGTCGGAGGCCCTCTCTCCCTCGGCCGGTCCGGCGTACGGACCGATCGACCGCCATCAGCAGCGACGTCTGACACTGTCGTCGAATCTACACCGAACGGCCCAGCCGCTCCCAGCCCACCGGGGCCGGCAGCGGCCGGAGAGGCCTGACGGGTGCGGTCAGTGGCCGGATTCCGTGGGGTCGGCCGGAGTGTCGGGAGTGTCAGGGCTGTCAGGGGTGCCGGGGCTGTCACCAGGGGTGTCGCCGGCCGTCGGTCCGGCCGGTGCTCCGCCCAGCTGCTTGGCCGGGTTGACGCCTGCCGCCTCCGCTGCCGCGTTGTAGATGTCCGGCTCCAGGTAGATGACCCGGGCGATCGGGACCGCCTCGCGGATGCGGGACTCGGCCGCGTTGATGGCATTGGCGACCTCGGCGGCCGTGTCGTCGTGCTGGACCGCGATCTTGGCGGCTACCAGCAGTTCCTCCGGGCCGAGGTGGAGCGTACGCATGTGGATGACGCGGGTGACCGTGTCGCCGTCGACAACCGCCGCCTTGATCTTCTCGACCTGGTCGGTGCCGGCGGCCTCGCCGAGCAGCAGGGACTTGGTCTCGGCTGCCAGGACGATGGCGATGACGATCAGCAGGATGCCGATGCAGAGGGTGCCGATGCCGTCCCACACACCGTCGCCGGTGCCGAGGGCCAGTCCGACGCCGGCGAGCGCGAGGACGAGGCCGATGAGCGCGCCCAGGTCCTCGAGCAGGACGACCGGCAGTTCCGGCGCCTTCGCGCGGCGGACGAACTGGGTCCAGGAGAGCGAGCCGCGGGTCTGGTTGGACTCCCTGATCGCCGTACGGAACGAGAAGCCCTCGGCGATGATCGCGAAGACGAGGACGCCGACCGGCCAGTACCAGGCCTCGATCTCGTGCGGGTGCTTGATCTTCTCGTAGCCCTCGTACACCGCGAACATGCCACCGACCGAGAACAGGACGATGGAGACGAGGAAGGCGTAGATGTAGCGCTCGCGCCCGTACCCGAAGGGGTGCTGGGGGGTGGCCTCGCGCTGGGCCTTCTTGCCGCCGAGCAGCAACAGTCCCTGGTTGCCCGAGTCGGCGAGCGAGTGGACGCTCTCCGCGAGCATCGACGACGAGCCACTGAACAGGAACGCCACGAATTTGGCCACTGCGATCGCGAGGTTGGCGCCTAGTGCCGCCACGATCGCCTTGGTTCCGCCTGACGCACTCATGGGTGCCTGGTGTCCCTTCTTCGGTGCTGCGGCTCCGGCGACCGCGGTACGGCCGGACATTATTGCAGTCGCTGGTGCGGACGGTACGTCAGGCCACCACAGTGGCACGGAACAACGTACCCGTACCGGACACTTCGGCCTTCTCCCCTGCCGGTACGAAGACCGATTCGCCCGGCCCGAGTCCGAACTCGCCGGCCTTGGGTGCGCCCGCCGTGCAGAGCAGGATCTGGGGCGTGGCTGCCGTCAGGTCGACCGGGGCGGCACCCGGCGACAGGTCGAAGCGGGAGAGCCGGAACTCGTCGACCGGCGTCTCGTACAACTCCTCGCCGGACGGGGACGCCTCGGGGCGCAGGACCCCCGGCTCGGTCGCCTCGAAGCGGACGATGCGCAGGAGTTCGGGCACGTCGATGTGTTTCGGAGTCAGGCCGCACCGCAGCACGTTGTCCGAGTTCGCCATGATTTCGACGCCGAGACCGCCGAAGTAGGCGTGCGGGACTCCGGCGTCGAGGAACAGCGCCTCGCCGGGCTGGAGTTGTACGTAGTTCAGCAACAGGGCCGCGACGACGCCGGCGTCGCCCGGGAAGTGGTGGGCGGCGCGGGCGTACGGGGCGTAGACGCCGCCGATCCGTTCGGCGGCGGCCGCCACGGCCGTCACCGTCTCCGCCATCTGTGCCGGGTCCGCGGTGAGGATCGCCGTGAGGACCTCACGCAGGGCCGCCTCTTCGGGATGGGCGCGGAGCAGATCGGCGTAGGGCTTGAGGGAGTCGACGCCCAGCGCCTCCATCACCTCGGCCGCCTCGACGGGCCGGCGGAAGCCGCACAGGCCGTCGAAGGGGGTGAGCGCGCAGATCAGTTCGGGCTTGTGGTTGGCGTCCTTGTACACGCGGTGGGGAGCGTCGATCGGGACGGACCGGCGCTCCTCGTCCGCGTAACCCTGCTGTGCCTGGGCGAGGTCGGGGTGGACCTGGAGGGAGAGCGGGGCTCCGGCGGCGAGAAGCTTGAGGAGGAAAGGCAGGCGGGGGCCGAACCTGTCGACGGCGGCCTGACCGAGTTCACCTGCCGGATCGGCGGCGATGACGTCGGTGAGAGCCTGCTCGACGGGGGCCGCCGAGGGGGCGTTCGGGACCTCTGCGGCGGCACCGGTGCGGGTTATCCGGGAAGGGGCTCCGGGATGGGCGCCCATCCACATCTCCGCCTGCGGCTCGCCGGTTGGGGCGACGCCGAGCAGGGCCGGGATGAGAGTGGTGGAGCCCCAGGCGTACGGGCGCACGGTGTTGGAGAGCCGGTCCATGGAATTCGTCCTCGGGCTGTGTGAGATGCGTGCGGTGCGAGATACGGGTTCTGGGTGGTGCGGGGGTCTTGCGGTGCGAGATACGGGTTCTGGGTGGTGCGGGCCCTGCGTGGGCTTTGTGGGCTTTGTGGTCTGTGTGGGGTGTGGTCGCGCGCGGAAGCCGTCTGGCGGTGCCGCGCGGGGCCGGGGGCGGGGGCCGGGCGTCGCTCGCAGGGGTCAGGCGCGGGCTGACGAGGCCAGGGCCAGGTAGACGGCGGCGAAGTCGGTGACCGCCAGGAGTTCGGCGAGGGATTCGAGCCTGCTGCCCTCCTCCGGTTCCAGTTCGCTGATCGCCGTGTCGTGGCCCAGGGCCAGCTCGCGGGCCGCGGGGGCTGCGCTCAGGCCGCCGGTGGGCCGGTCGCGGAGCAGTACGACCCGGGCGTGGAGGGGTTCGGACTCCTCGACCCGGTCGCGGAAGAAGTCGTCGGGGTCGGCCCCGGCGGCAAAGGCCCCGGCCAGCAGGGCCCCGTGGGCGGGGAGCGCTTCCGGAAGTTCGGCCGAGAGGGCCGGACGGCCGGAGAGCTCGGCCAGGACGGCGGCGAACCTGCGCCCGACCGGGCCCGCGGCGTCACCCTCCGTCCAGATGAGGGGCAGGCTGTCCGCGAGTTCGGCGGCCAGCGTCTTGGCGGGGTTGCTGTACGTGGCGATCGCGGGTCCGCAGCGCTCTGCCGTGCGGTCCAGGCGGTCAGCGACGCCCTGCAGCGTCTCCGGGGGCGCGGTGACCAGGCCGACCCTGTCGAGCAGGGCGAGCAGCGGTGTGAACAGGGCCCAGAGCGTGCCCGGGCCCGCCGCCGACGTCTCCGCGTCGTACTCGCCGTGCGGGGCCGATGCCATCGGTACGACGAGGCCGTGCACGCCGTCGACCGCCTCGCGCAGCGGGGACTGCCGGGGGGCCACGGCCACGACGGTGCAGCCGCGGCGGTACGCCTGCTCGGCGAGGAGGGCGAGGCCCGGTTCCGCCCCGTCCGCAGTGGCGATGAGGAGCAGATCGACGGAGCCGGCCCAGCCGGGCAGCGTCCATCGCATCGCGCCAGCGGCGGGGGCGACGCCGGTCGGGTGGATACGCGTGACCGGGGCGGAGGCCCCGGCCAGGGCCGCGATCAGGTCGGCGACGCCGGATGCGGCGGTGCCGGAGCCTGCGACCAGAACCGCGCGTGGGCGGCCCTCCGGGCTCAGGTCGGTGATCCCGGCCTCCGTCGCGTGGCGGGCGGCGGTACGGACCCGTGCCCCGGCCTCGGCGGCGCCGCGGAGCAGGCCGCGGCGGTCGGCTCGGGCCAGGGCCTCCGGGGCGTCGAGCAACGACTCGTCGAGCATGGGGACGGTCCTCCGATCACGTGCCGATCACCGTGCGGGGTGGGGCCGGGTTTACGCGGGGCGGCGGGCCTCGTCGACGAGGAGGACGGGGATGCCGTCCCGTACCGGGTAGGCCAGGCCGCAGTCCGCGCCGGTGCAGATCAGTTCGGGGCTGTCGGCCGCCGACCGGTCGTCGAGAGGGGAGTGACAGGCCGGGCAGGCCAGGATCTCCAGGAGGCCGGCTTCGAGCGGCATGGGATGGGTTCCCTTCGGAGGGCGAGCGGGCGGGTGCGGCGTGGTGGTGCGTGTTGCGTCGTGCCTCGCGGAACGGGCGCCACGGACATCTCGTCCTCGTTCACGCCTTCAACGTGTCCTTCCGGTAGAGCCAGGCGGCGCCGCCCGCGAAGAGCAGGAAGTAGGCGAAGAGGA
>NZ_JBEOVJ010000143.1:0-9709 GCF_040295435.1 Streptomyces sp. NPDC002809 | reverse complement strand
ACCCCCCCGCGCCCCCCCCCCGACACGGGCACCTGCGGCAACGACGAAGCCCCGGTCGTCGAGACGACCGGGGCTTCGGGCTGTGCGCGATACTGGGATTGAACCAGTGACCTCTTCCGTGTCAGGGAAGCGCTCTCCCGCTGAGCTAATCGCGCAGGGCGAACCTGCGTGTACTGCGTGCGCGATACTGGGATTGAACCAGTGACCTCTTCCGTGTCAGGGAAGCGCTCTCCCGCTGAGCTAATCGCGCGGGGGTCCTTGCGGACCAGTGGACGATACTGGGATTGAACCAGTGACCCCTTCCGTGTCAGGGAAGTGCTCTCCCGCTGAGCTAATCGTCCTTGGAGGTGGAGACGGGATTTGAACCCGTGTAGACGGCTTTGCAGGCCGTTGCCTCGCCTCTCGGCCACTCCACCAGGGGTGGGGGTTCGGGAAGATCCCCCACCTTCTGCGAGCGGACGACCAGGTTCGAACTGGCGACCTCAACCTTGGCAAGGTTGCGCTCTACCAACTGAGCTACGTCCGCTTGTCGGTTCCGGTTCACTTGCGTGTCCCGGCGACGTGTTGAACTCTAGCGGATTCCGGGGCCAGTACAAAAACGCGTTTGTGCAGCGTGCTGAGGTGCGCTCGCCTCGGCGCAGGTCACCGCGCGCCGTCCTAGACTCACCGACGTGCACGACCTCGCCCCAATGGCCCGCTTCGGCGGCCTCGTCGCCTCCGATCTGCAGGATGTGACCAGTGATCCCGCAGCCCTCGACTCGTCCGGCTTCTGGGCGGTGTCGGCCGATTTCGAGGGCCGGCTCGTCTGTGCCCGCTTCGCCACCGTGCGGACCGCGGCCGTGCCCGCGCCGGTGCGCGGCGCCTGGCGCGGCCCGGCCGCGGGTGACTGGACGTCGTCGCTCGACCGCGCCGCGTACACGGCGGGGGTGCGGCGTATTCGCGCGTACATCGCAGCGGGCGAGGTGTACCAGGCCAACCTCTGCCGCGTGATGACGGCGCCGCTGCCCGACCCCGACGCGGCGGACGTGGACGCCCTCACCGCGCTGCTGGCGCGCGGCAACCCGGCCCCGTACGCAGGAACGATTCGGCTTCCCGGTCACGGTGTGGAGATCGCGACCGCCTCGCCGGAACTGTTCCTGCGCAGGGACGGCCGCACGGTCGTGTCCGGACCGATCAAGGGCACCGGTCGCACCGAGGCCGATCTGCTGGAGAAGGACCACGCCGAGAACGTGATGATCGTCGACCTGGTCCGCAACGACCTGGGCAGGGTCTGCGCCACCGGATCGGTCACGGTCCCCGGCCTCTGCGTCGTCGAGAAGCACCCGGGCCTCGTCCACCTCGTCTCCACCGTGCGCGGCCGGCTCGCCGACGGCGCCGGCTGGCCGGAACTGCTCGCCGCGGCCTTCCCGCCGGGTTCGGTGACCGGGGCACCCAAGTCCAGCGCGCTGAGGATCATCGAGGAACTGGAGACCGCCCCGCGCGGCCCGTACTGCGGCGGCATCGGCTGGGTGGACGCCGACCGGGCGACCGCCTCGCTGGCCGTGGGCATCCGTACCTTCTGGACCGACCGCGCGGGCGACGTCCCGGTGCTGCGGTTCGGCACCGGTGCCGGCATCACCTGGGGCTCGGATCCGGAACGCGAATGGGACGAGACCGTACTGAAGGCGTCCAGGCTGCTCGCGGTAGCGTCGGGCGCATACGAAGCAACCGGAAGGACCGCACCATGAAGATCTGGGTCAACGGGGGACTGAAGGCCGCCGATGACGCCCGGGTGTCCGTGCTCGACCACGGGCTGACCGTCGGCGACGGCGTCTTCGAGACGGTGAGGACCGCCGACGGCAGGCCGTTCGCGCTCACCCGCCACCTCGACCGGCTGACCCGCTCCGCCCTGGGCCTCGGCCTGCCCGCGCCCGACCTGGACGAGGTGCGCCGGGCCTGCGACGCCGTCATCGAGGCCAATCCGGCCGCACTCGGCAGGCTCCGCATCACGTACACCGGCGGGATCTCGCCGCTCGGCTCCGACCGAGGCACCGCGGGCCCCGGACTGGTCGTCGCGCTCGGCGAGGTCACGCGCCGTCCGGACACGACCGCGGTCATCACCGTCCCCTGGACGCGCAACGAACGCGGCGCGCTCACCGGGCTCAAGACCACCTCGTACGCGGAGAACGTCGTCGCTCTCGCCCGGGCTCACGAGCAGGGCGCGTCCGAGGCGCTGTTCGCCAACACCGTCGGGCAGCTCTGCGAGGGCACCGGCTCCAATGTCTTCGTCGTCCTCGACGGACAGCTGTACACGCCGCCGGTCGCCTCCGGCTGCTTGGCCGGGATCACCCGCGCACTGGCCGTGGAGTGGGCCGGGGCGCAGGAGACGGACCTGCCCTTCGACGTCCTGGACCGGGCCGAGGAGATCTTCCTGACCTCCACCCTCCGCGACATCCAGGCCGTCCACCGGGCCGACGGCCGGGAGTTGCCCGGCGGGCCCGGACCGGTGACAGCCAAGGCGATGCGCGTCTTCGACGAGCGGGCCGCCGACGATCTGGACCCGTGACCGGGGAAGGGCTCGGACCCGGGCCCGGCCCTGCCTCGCGGGGAGGCCCGGACCGCAGCGCGGATCCGACCCGCAAAAGCGGATGACGGACTCGGGCGCAGGGGATAGAAACCTTCTGATGACCACGACACTCCGGCCGTCCGGGCCGATCCAGTCAGGCGCCGACGGCGCACAGAGCCGCGCGTTCGACGTGTGCGACAACGGGCGGCCGGTCGGTGCCGTGGAGATCGCCGCCGAGTCTCCCGGGCCGGCCGGTGGGACGGGAGTGCTGCGTTCCCTGCGGATCGACGAGTCGGTCCGGCGGCGCGGCCGCGGCACCATCGCCGCGCTCGCGGCCGAAGAGGTGCTGCGGGCCTGGGGCTGCACCCAGGTGCGGACCGACGTCGCCGCCGACGACATCGCGGGGCAACGGCTGACCGCCGCACTCGGCTACACGGAACGCAGCCGGAACATGATCAAGCGGCTGGCCTCCGAGCCCCCGGCGCTGCCCGACGGGCTGACCGCCCGTCCGATGACGCCGGAGGAGTACGCGGCCTGGGAGGACGGCGCGATCGCCGGGTACGCGGAGAGCCTGGTGGCACGCGGGACCCCGCAGGAGGCGGCGCTGCAGGCGGCCCGCGCCTCGCACGCCATGCATCTGCCGCAGGGCCTCGCCACCGAGGGCGCGCAGCTGCATCACCTCATCCACGAGGGCGAGAGGGTGGGGTTGGTCTGGGTGGCGGCGCAGTTCGAGATGCACCCCGGCCAGGTGGTCGGCTACGTCTTCGATGTCGAGGTGGACGAACGCTTCCGGGGGCGGGGATACGGCCGGGCGCTGATGCTCCAGGCCGAACGCCTCGTGCTCGCGGCCGGCGACTCGCGGCTGGGCCTGCACGTCGTCACGGCCAACAGCCCGGCCCTGCGGCTGTACGAGTCGCTCGGCTACGAGCCGACCCGGTACAACCTGGCCAAACCGCTCTGACCCGTCACCCGGCCGCTCGGGCTCCCGCGCGGCGTTTCGGCCTTCCGGCCTGGTGGGCGGGCCGTGCCGTCGAACTACCGCTCTGGCGGGCGGGCTGCGGCGCTTCGTCCCACTGCCCCGGCGGGCGGGCGGGCGGCGCCGCGGCGTCGCGGGCAGCCCGGCGCGGTCCGCTCTCCTTCCTCAGCCCTGTTCGGCGAGCAGCCGGTCGGCGATCGCCTCGATCCGCTCGCGCAGTCCCTCCTGGCTCTTGCCGCCGTCCAGCCGCTCGCCACCGATCACGTACGTGGGCGTGCCGGTGACCCCGATCGCCTTGCCCTCGGCCTGGTCGGCGTCGACGATCAGCATGTGCCGGCCGTCGATCAGGGCCGTGTCGAACTCCTCGGCGTCCAGACCCAGCTCCTCCGCCACCTCGACCAGCAGCGGCTCGCCGGTACGGCCGAGGTCGGCGGTGCGGGCGAGCACCGCCTCGATGTACGGCCAGCCCTTGCCCTGTGCCGCGGCTTCCTCGGAGGCCTGCGCCGCCGCGTGGGCGTGCTTGTGCTTCTCCAGCGGGAAGTGCCGGAAACGGATGTCGATCCGGCCGCCGTACCGGGCGCGCAGGGCGTGCACGTCGGTGAGGGCCTGGTGGCAGTCGGGGCACTGCAGCTCGCACCAGACGTCGAGGACGACCGGTGCTGCGGGGGTGGAATCGCTCATGTGGCCAGTCTCCCAGGACGCGCGGGGGCGCCACGACCGGCATCGGGTGGAGCGGGCGGCGGGCGGCGGGCGGCGGGCGGCGCATCGGAGCCTTCCCTGGTGTGGCCGTACGGCACCTGGGGAGGATCCCGGCCCTGAAATGTCCCTGATGCGGGCCCGGAGCGTGGCCGCCCGCCCGGTCTCCGGTGCAGGATGGAAGGGACGTTTCCCCTGCGCCTGGAGGCACCGATGCTTGCCGAGACCATTTGCTCCGCGGTGTCCGCGGCGGGCCTGGGTATCGCCGCCGTCACCGCGTACCGGAAGCGGTTCCTCGCGGCGACCAGGATCGCCGCCTACTCCCTGGTCCCGATCGGCCTGGTGCTGACCGGCGTCGTCGAGTGGGTGTCGGACATCGCCTTCAAGCCGAGCGTCTGGCTCGGCTTCGGGGTGCTGGGGGTGGCCTGGCTGCTGTTCATGACCACGCGCGCGATCGAGCGCCGCGGCGGGGGCACCCGCAAGGAGCGCAAGGCGGCCGCCCGGGCCGGGCAGGGTGAGGCGGTGGCGCCGGCGGCCTCGGTCCCCTCGCTGGGGGCGGGCGTACGGGCCGCCGAGCCGCGGCAGAAGCCGAACCCGAAGAAGGAGTCCGCCGCCGCGGGGCGGGGCGACGACTTCAGCGACATCGAGGCCATCCTGAAGAAGCACGGCATCTGAGAGCCGGCCCGTGCAGGCCCGCCTCCGGCCCGCTTCCCAGACCGAGTGCAACCCGCCCGCCTGAATCGATTCAGGCATGATCCTTGACGGCGTTCGGCCGGAGGGCTAGCGTCCCGACCGGATTGAAACAATTCATTCACACCCGTCCGTACGATGGGGTGACGCCGCTTGACGAGCGCGGCCGGGGCAGTGGGGCAGGACTAGTGGCACGTGTGGCAGGGATCAAGGATGTGGCCCGGCAGGCCGGGGTCTCCGTGGGCACGGTCTCCAATGTGATCAACCGCCCCGAGGCGGTGCTGCCCGAGACCCGGGCCCGGGTGCTGGCCGCCATCGAGGAGCTCGGATACGTCCGCAGCGAGTCGGCCCGCCAGCTCAGGGCCGGCCGCAGCCGGATCATGGCGCTCCTCGTCCTGGACATGGGCAACCCCTTCTTCGTCGACGTGGCCCGCGGCGCCGAACGCGCCGCCCGGCAGGCAGGACTCGGCGTCATGGTCTGCAACAGCGGCCAGAGCCCCGCGGAGGAGGCCGAATACCTCGGTCTCTTCGCCGAACAGCGCGTATGCGGCGTACTGGTCACCCCGGCCGACGCGACCGGCCGCAACCTCGAATCCTTCGCCCGCCACCGGATTCCCTACGTTCTGGTGGACCGGGTGGCATCCGGTACGGGGACCTGCGCCGTGTCGGTCGACGACGTGCGGGGCGGCACCCTGGCCGTCGGCCATCTGATCTCGGCCGGGCACCGCTCGGTGGCGTACGTCAGCGGACCCGGCGACCTGCACCAGATCAGGGACCGCCGCCAGGGCGCGTTGTCCGCCCTCGCCGAGGCCGGGCTCCCGCCCGAGGCCCTCGTCGAGATCCCCTCCGACCGTCTGGACGTGGCGGCGGGCCGTGACGCCGGGGCCCGGCTGCTCGGCCTGGTCCCGCGCCCCACCGCCGTGTTCTGCGCGAACGACCTGCTCGCCCTGGGCGTGCTCCAGGCCCTGTACGCGGCGGGGGTACGGGTGCCGCAGGACATCGCCATCGTCGGATACGACGACATCGAATTCGCCGCCGCCGCTGCCGTACCACTCACCTCGGTCCGCCAGCCCGCGGTCGTGATGGGGCGGATGGCCGCCGAACTCCTGCTGGAGGAGGCGGACGACGAGGACGGAACCCACGAGCACCGCAGCGTCGTGCTCCAGCCGGAACTCGTCGTGCGCGCATCGAGCTCCACTCCCCGCTGAGCTCTGCCGCCCGGCCCCCGCCCGGAACCGTCATCCGCCGTTCCCTACCCGAACCTTCCCCCGTCTGTCCTCCGCTGTTCCCTTCCGCATGCCCGAAATGGAGACGCCGTGTCCCTGTTCGACCTGCCCTTGGACCAACTCCGCACCTACCGGCCGGAGTCCGGTGAACCCGACGACTTCGACGCCTTCTGGCGGCGCACCCTCGACGAGGCCGGTGCGCACCCGCTGGACGCCGAATTCAGTTCTTACGACGCCGCGTTCAGCAACGTGGAGGTCCAGGACGTGTCGTTTGCCGGCTGGGGCGGCCACCGCATACGTGCCTGGCTGAACGTGCCCGTCGGAGCCGAGGGTCCGTTGCCGACCGTCATCCAGTACCTCGGCTACGGCAGCGGGCGCGGACTGCCTCTCGACCACCTGGTCTGGCCCGCCGCCGGCTGGGCCACCCTGGTCGTGGACACCCGAGGCCAGGGTGCCGTCAACAGCCACTCGGCGGGCTCCACCGCCGACCCGCACGGCGGCGCCAACCCGCAGTCGCCCGGATTCATGACCCGCGGCATCCTCGACCCCGACGAGTACTACTACCGCCGGGTGTTCACCGATGCGGTGCGCGCCGTCGAGGTCGCCCGCGCCCACCCGTCCGTCGACCCGGACCGGATCGTCGTGCACGGCGGCAGCCAGGGCGGCGGCATCGCCCAGGCGGTGGCGGGACTGAGCCCGCACGTCAAGGCCGCGCTCGTCGACGTACCGTTCCTGACGCACTACCGGCGGGCCGTCGAGATCACCGACAAGGACCCGTACCAGGAGATAGTGCGCTTCCTGGCCACCCAGCACGGCCGTGCCGACCAGGTGTTCCGGACCCTTTCCTACTTCGACGGCATCAGCTTCGCCGCCCGGGCGGACATTCCGGTGCTGTACTCCGTGGCCCTCATGGACCCCATCTGCCCGCCGTCCACGGTCTTCGCCGCCTACAACAACTGGGCAGGCCCCAAGGAGATCGAGGTCTACCCCTGGAACGGCCACGAGGGTGGTGCGTCGGCCCATCGCGCGGTGCAGTTGCGCATGCTGCGCGACCTGGGCTGACGGGGCCGGACCACGGGCCGGGGTGCGGGGGCGGAGTCCTGAAGGGCTGAAGGGGAGCGGAGTTCCGAAAGCCTGACGGGTGATCGGACGCCGGAGCGATTCGGCGCGCCCTACGGCGGGTGAACTCCCGCCATCAAAAAGCATGTTGGCCGCCCATGGGGGCCGGTCTGCGTCATGATCGTCCCGAGATGGTGGACACCTCCCGGGGCGATGCCCCCGCACCCCCCGCCGAAGAGCCGCGTGGCTGCCTCTTCGCGCTTTCCCAGCCCCCTCTGATGATCTTCCTCACGGTGATCGGCGGCCTGCTGCTGATGGCCGCGTTGCACGATCTCTTCGTGCTGTGAGCCGTCAGCCGGCCGCTTCCCTGCGGCGCGCCCGGTACGCGGCGACGTGCAAGCGGTTACCGCAGGTGCGGCTTGAGCAGTAGCGACGGGAGCGGTTGCGCGAGAGATCGACGAAGGCGTGCCGGCAGTCCGGCGCCTCGCAGCGCCGCAGCCGCTCCGTCTCGCCCGCCACGATGATGAACGCGAGAGCCATGCCGCAGTCGGCCGCCAGATGGTCGGCGAGCGAGGCGTCCGGCGCGAAGTAGTGCACGTGCCAGTCGTAGCCGTCGTGGTTGCTGAGCTGCGGCGTGGTGCCCGCGGCGGCCACGAGCGCGTTGACGAGCGAGGCGGCGACCTGTGCGTCGGCCGCGGCGAAGACGTCGGCGAACCGTGCCCGTACGGCGCGTACGGCGCGGAGGTCCTTGTCGTCGAGCCTGTTCACCCCGCTCACGCGGTGGCGTCCGGCGAACGCGTACAGCGCCTCGATGTCGGCGAGCCCGTCGACGGGGGAGCCGGCTTCGGGCCGCTCGCTCTCCGGCGCGGTGTTCACCAGATCGACCACCGTTTCGAGGGCGATCCGGGTGTCGTGGGGGATCAGCACGCTTCCGCTCCCTGGCCTACGGCGGGCGGGACGCGCGCCGATGGCGGCTGACTCTACTGGCTCACCTCCGACGCCCAGGGGCGCGAGGGGCCTCTGGGGCCCCTGGGTGCACCTGTCGGCCGTCCGGGAGGGGAGCGGGGTGCCGCGGGCGCCTGGCGGGCACGCGAGGGCCCCGGTGGGGGCGGCCGGGCCCGCGGGTGTGCGGGGGAACGCGGACCGGCGCCGCCACCACGGTGGATTCCGTGGTGGCGGCGCCGGTGTCAGCCGTATGAGGTTGTCCGTGCGGCGCCGTCTCCCCGAGTCGACGGCGCCGTGCGGTTCTCGGCCTGGCTCAGCTCTCGGCCAGGATGTGTGAGAGCTCCGTATCGAGATCGAAGTGACGATGCTCGGTCCCCGGCGGAACCGCGGCGTCGGTCCTTTTCAGGAACGACTCCAGGGCTCGCGCAGGGGCCTCCAGCAGGGCTTCGCCCTCTGGGGAGCTCAGTGCGATACAGACGACGCCCTGGCCGTGACTTCGGGATGGCCAGACGCGGACGTCTCCGGTGCCGGTGGGCCTGTGCAGCCCCTCGGCAAGGAGGTCGCGGGCGAAAACCCACTCGACCGTCTCCTCCGCTCCGGTGTGGAAGGTGGCGTGCACGGCATACGGATCGGCCGTGTCATACCGCAGGCCCGCGGGTACAGGCAGTGAGGACTCGCTCGACACAACGAGGCGCAGGTGCAGCTCGCAGCTGACCGTGGTGTTCATAAGCGCCAGGGCCTTTCGCTCAGTGTGCGCTCGGGGATTCGCACGTCGGCGAAATCGACATGCCACCTACGGTGGCGTTGTAAACCCCTCTGACCGTTTTGTGATCCTTCAGGTAGCTCGTACAGCGGTGTGTAACTTTGGGTTATGCGGCCATTCCGGTGACGAGGGGCGTTCCGGTAGGTTGGCCCCCATGAATGCGGAGAGTGACGAGCGGGACGAGGCCGCCGCATCGGCGGATCCGGCGCCCGCGACGGGGGAAGTGCGTGAGAGCGTGACGGGGGACGTCACGGAGGGTGTGACGAAGGAGGACCGGGAGCTCGGCTCCAGGGCGCCCGGGTTCATCAAGGCGTCCAGGACGCTGCACCTGAGCTGGCAGGTCGGCGTGTTCGTGGTCGGCCTGGCCGTGGTGGCGGCGGGCATCGTCATGCTGCCGCTGCCGGGTCCCGGCTGGCTGGTGATCTTCGGCGGCATGGCGATCTGGGCGACCGAGTTCGTCTGGGCCCAGCTGGTGCTGCGCTGGACGCGGCGGAAGGTCACCGAGGCCGCCCAGCGGGCGCTCGATCCCAAGGTCCGGAGGCGCAACATCGCCCTCACCGTGATCGGGCTCGTGATCATCGCGGTGCTGGTGGGGATCTACGTGTGGAAGTTCGGAATCGTCATGCCGTGGAAGATCCACGAGTGACCCGGAGGTGGTCGGGGGGCGCCGCTGACATGGGGTAAAGTTTGGCCTGCGCCCGGGCGATTAGCTCAGTGGGAGAGCGCTTCGTTCACACCGAAGAGGTCACTGGTTCGAACCCAGTATCGCCCACCCCGGACCGACGGCCCGGAAGCTTCCTTGAAGCTTC
>NZ_JBEOVJ010000142.1:0-10081 GCF_040295435.1 Streptomyces sp. NPDC002809 | reverse complement strand
ACGACCGTCGCAGACGCAGGACGGCCGGTCCGGGGCCGTGCAGGGGAGTCCCCGCAGGACGACGAACACATACCCGGACCACATCACGTACCGGCAGAACGTTCGTCGTCTGAGGAGACGCCCCGGAGGGGCCCCGGACCCCACCCACAGCACGCGGCGAACCCCGCACCCCACGGGGGCACCCGCACAAACCCAGCCCGTCCGGCGCTTGAGGACGGAACCCCGCATCACAGAACCCCCGCGCCACAGAACCCCGCACCACAGAACCCCGCACGCAGAGCACCCCCGCCCCCGCATACGGCACACTGGACGTTTGGCCGGTACACGGCCACCCCGCCGCAGAAAGGGCCGAAGCGCGTGACCGGACCCCTCATCGTCCAGAGCGACAAAACCCTGCTCCTCGAGGTCGACCACGAGCAGGCCGACGCCTGCCGTCGTGTGATCGCCCCCTTCGCGGAGCTGGAGCGTGCGCCCGAGCACATCCACACCTACCGGCTGACCCCCCTCGGGCTGTGGAACGCCCGCGCCGCGGGGCACGACGCCGAGCAGGTCGTCGACGCGCTCGTGAAGTACTCGCGTTACCCCGTACCGCACGCGCTGCTCGTCGACATCGCCGAGACGATGGACCGGTACGGCCGACTCACTCTCTCCAAGCACCCGGTGCACGGGCTGGTGCTGACCTCCACGGACCGGCCGGTCCTGGAGGAGATCCTCCGGTCGAAGAAGGTCCAGCCGCTGGTCGGGGCCCGGATCGACCCGGACACCGTGGCCGTGCACCCGTCCGAGCGCGGGCAGGTCAAGCAGACGCTGCTGAAGCTGGGCTGGCCCGCCGAGGACCTGGCCGGGTACGTGGACGGCGAGGCGCACCCGATCGAGCTGGACGAGAGCGGCTGGGCGCTGCGGCCCTACCAGCAGCAGGCCGTCGAGGGGTTCTGGCACGGCGGGTCCGGGGTCGTCGTGCTGCCCTGTGGCGCGGGCAAGACGCTGGTGGGGGCCGGTGCGATGGCGCAGGCCAAGGCGACCACGCTGATCCTGGTCACGAACACCGTCTCGGCCCGGCAGTGGAAGCACGAGCTGGTGAAGCGGACCTCGCTGACCGAGGAGGAGATCGGCGAGTACAGCGGTACGCGCAAGGAGATCCGGCCGGTCACCATCGCCACGTACCAGGTGCTGACGACCCGCCGCAAGGGCGTCTACGCGCACCTGGAACTGTTCGATTCCCGCGACTGGGGGCTGGTGATCTACGACGAGGTGCATCTGCTGCCCGCGCCCGTCTTCAAGTTCACCGCCGATCTCCAGGCCCGCCGCCGGCTCGGCCTCACCGCGACGCTGGTGCGTGAGGACGGGCGCGAGTCGGACGTCTTCTCGCTGATCGGCCCGAAGCGGTTCGACGCCCCGTGGAAGGAGATCGAGGCGCAGGGCTACATCGCGCCCGCCGACTGTGTCGAGGTGCGGGTCAATCTGACGGACTCCGAGCGGCTCGCGTACGCGACCGCCGAGCCCGAGGAGAAGTACCGGTTCTGCGCCACGACGGCGACGAAGCGGAAGGTCACCGAGGCACTGGTGCGCAAGCACCAGGGCGAGCAGACGCTGGTCATCGGGCAGTACATCGACCAGCTCGACGAGCTGGGTGAGCACCTGGACGCCCCGGTGATCAAGGGCGAGACGAGCAACGCCCAGCGCGAGAAGCTGTTCGGTGCCTTCCGGGAGGGCGAGATCAGCGTGCTGGTCGTGTCGAAGGTGGCGAACTTCTCGATCGACCTGCCCGAGGCCACCGTCGCCATTCAGGTGTCGGGCACGTTCGGCTCGCGTCAGGAGGAGGCCCAGCGGCTGGGCCGGGTGCTGCGGCCGAAGGCGGACGGGCACGAGGCCCGGTTCTACTCGGTGGTCGCCCGCGACACGATCGACCAGGACTTCGCGGCGCACCGCCAGCGTTTCCTGGCCGAGCAGGGCTACGCGTACCGGATCGTGGACGCGGACGAGCTGCTGTCGGACAGCTGACCGGGGGCGGGGCGGGCGTCGCGCTCAGTGCGAGCGGCGGACGCCCGCCTCCTCCGCGTACTCGCCGAGGACGACGACGCCGAACGCGGCCCGCACGAAGACCCTGACCGCGCGCAGGGCCTCTCCGGTGCGGTGGTGGTGGGGGTGACCGGTGGCCGCGGTCGCGCCGTGCGCGGGGCCGGTCCTTCGGGGGTTCAGGGTGACGGTGCTCATGTCTTCCATGGTGCTCCGTGCGGCCCCGTTACTGCGTCGGTCCGCAGGTGGAAGCCCGAGGGTGCGCGTCTACCCCTGTGGTCGCATGCCGTCCCCTACGGGGTGGACCCCGCCCTCGTGCCCCGGTATCCGTTCGCGCCCGGCCCGGACCGTCGATACAATCGCCGGTCTGCCCGCCTCCCGCACCGTGGTACCGGCAGCCCGCAAGGGCCCGCGCCGGCAGCCGGGGGAGCGCCGCCGACCGGACGGAAACCGGCCGACAGCCAGTGATCGATCCCCGAGCGGACCGCATCGCCCCCGCACATCGACCGGGGGCGGGGTGCGGTCCGCCGTCCTGCGTTGAATGCCGGAGGCAACACCGTGCCCGCGCACGAACACGAAAGCGACACCACCACCGATCCCCTCGCCCATGAGCGCGCCCATCTCGCCGCCTCGCGTGCCGCGCTGCGTGCCATGCGCGAGGACGCCCAGGCCCTGAACATCCGCGATGTCACGGCGAACTGGGTGAACGCCGCAGTGCTGCAGGCCCAGATCGCGGACCGCATCAAGTCGCTCGCCGATCTCTCCCACACCCCGCTCTTCTTCGGGCGGCTGGACTACCTCCATGTCGTCGGTGCGGCGCAGGCCGAGGGCGCGGAGGGCGAGCAGTTCTACATCGGGCGCCGTCACGTCCATGACGCCGACGGTGATCCGATGGTCATCGACTGGCGTGCGCCGGTCTCCCAGCCGTTCTACCGGGCGTCCCGCAAGGACCCCCTGGACGTCGGTCAGCGGCGCCGCTTCGGATACACGGGCGGTGAGCTGACCGCGTACGAGGACGAGCACCTCACCGACCCGACCGAGACCGCGCAGACCAGCAAGCTCCTCCAGGCGGAGATCGAGCGGCCCCGCGTCGGTCCGATGCGTGACATCGTCGCGACGATCCAGCCCGAACAGGACGAGATCGTCCGCAGTGAGCTCGGCGGCTCGGTGTGCGTGCAGGGCGGGCCCGGCACCGGCAAGACGGCCGTGGGCCTGCACCGGGTCGCGTATCTCCTGTACGCGCACCGCGAGCGCCTCGCCCGCACCGGCACGCTCGTCATCGGGCCGAACAGGTCGTTCCTGCACTACATCGAGCAGGTTCTGCCGGCTCTCGGTGAGCTGGAGGTGAAGCAGGCGACCGTCGACGACCTGGTGACGGCGCACGTGGAGGTCCGGGGGGCTGACGAGGCGCGGGCCGCCGTCGTGAAGGGCGATGCCCGGATGGCGGAGGTGCTGCGGCGGGCGATCCGTTCGCATGTGACGATGCCGGCCGAGCCCGTCATGGTGGTGCGCGGCTCCCGGCGCTGGCGGGTGCCCGCGTACGAGATCGAGGAGATGGTCAAGGAGCTGCTGGCCCGCGACATGCGGTACGGGGCCGCGCACGAGGCCCTTCCGCAGCGCATCGCGCATGCCGTGCTGGTGCGGATGGAGGAGGCCGGCGAGGCGCCCGACGACCGGGTGCAGAACGCGGTGGCGCGTACCCCGGCGGTGAAGGCGGCCGTGAAGGCGATCTGGCCCGCGGTCGAGCCGTCGAAGCTGGTGCTGCGGCTGCTGTCGGACCCCGAGTTCCTGGCCGCGCACGCGGACGGGCTGCTCAGCGAGGACGAGCAGAAGGCGATCGTCTGGACGAAGCCCGTCCGCAGCGTGAAGTCCGCGAAGTGGTCGGCGGCGGACGCGGTGCTGATCGACGAGGCGAACGATCTGGTGGCGCGTACGCACTCGTTGGGCCACGTCGTGATCGACGAGGCCCAGGACCTGTCCCCCATGCAGTACCGGGCGGTGGGCCGGCGCTGCTCGACCGGATCTGCCACCGTGCTCGGCGATCTGGCCCAGGGCACGACGCCGTGGTCGACGCAGAGCTGGGAGCAGGCGCTGCACCATCTGGGGAAGTCGGACGCGGTGGTGGAGGAGCTGACGGCGGGCTTCCGTGTGCCGCGCGAGGTGATCGCGTACGCCTCGCGGCTGCTGCCGGTGATCTCGCCCGGTCTGGCCGCGGTGGAGTCCGTGCGTGAGTCGCCCGGTTCGCTGTCGGTCCGGGCGGTGGGGGCCGCGGACACCGGCGCGCTGGACGCGGCGGTGGTCGCGGCTTGCGAGGAGTCGCTGGAGCAGGAGGGTTCGACCGGTCTGATCGCCGCCGACGCGCGTGTCCCGGCGCTGGCGGCCGCGCTGACGGCTGCGGGGCACACGTATCTCTCCCCCGGTCAGGAGACGACCGCCGAGTCCCGGCTGACCCTGGTCCCGGCGTCGCTGGCCAAGGGCCTGGAGTACGACTACGTGGTGCTGGACGAACCGGCCGCCGTGGTCGACGGCGAGCCCGACGAGCGGACGGGGCTGCGGCGGCTGTACGTCGCCCTGACCCGTGCGGTGTCGGGGCTGATCGTTCTTCACGCGGCGCAGTTGCCCGCTGAGTTGAGCTGAGGACTGTCCCGTTTGGAGCATGCCGGTCTCGCGGGGTCCGGCATGCTCCGGACGAGACCCTGGAGCGGGGGTGGGGCGGTGCGGTGCCGCCCCACCCCCGTGTCCGGTCAGCCCGTCGTGCAGGCCCTCCCGTTCAGCTTGACCGTTCCGGGGTCGGCGGCCGCGCCCGAGACGCTGCTGTTGAACCCGAAGTCGACCGCCGCGCCAGGTGCGAGCGTGCGGTTCCAGGACAGCGGTGCGGCGGTGACCGTACGCCCGTACTGGGCGAGTTCGGCGCTCCAGGTGTGGCTGAGCTTCTGGTCACCGGGGAGCAGCCAGGTCAGGGACCACGGGGTGAGCGCCTCGGTTCCGGTGTTCTTCACCGTGACCGTGGTGGTCGAGCCGGTGCTCCACGGGTGCGAGGAGTACGTGACGGTGCAGGAGCGGGCCGGGCCCGCCCCGTCGCCCGCGTCGTCCAGGTAGGAGGCGACGAAGGCCAGTGGCGCGTTCCAGTTGATGGCGACCTCGTTGGTGGCGTAGGAGCCGTTGTCGTCGAGGTAGCACATCGCGGCCGCGCAGCCGTTGAGCTTGGCCGCGGCCTCCGGGTCGCCCGAGGTGGGGGCGGTGAGGTTGGGGCCGCCCGCGAGGGAGCCGGCGGGCGGGTGGGGCAGGGCGGGGTCGCTCTGGTGCGCCCAGACCCGGTGGTGCTGGTTCTCGGAGCTGCGCTCGCCGTACCCGGTGACGTACGACTGGTTCAGCGGGTTGCGTCCGAAGACGTAGTCGGCGCCGCGCAGTACGGCGTCGCGGTAGCCGGCCTTCCCGGTGATGTCGGCCGCGGTGGCCAGCACGATCATGTTGTTGAGCACCTGGCTGTTGGAGCCCCAGACGTAGTTCTGGCCGGCCGGGGCGTACGGGACGCCGTACAGCTGGTCCTCGGTCTGGGCGGCGTAGCGGTCGGCGGCCGTGGTCACCACGGAGCGGACCTGGGCCAGCTGGCCGGCGGTCAGGTCGTTGGGCACGGTGGCCAGGGTCAGCACGCCGAGGCCTGCCGTCCCGCCCCACCACATGCCGCCGTCGGCCGGGAAGGCCGCGTCGGTGTCGCCGTGCAGGGGCGAGTCGAGGAGCGCCTGGCGGTAGGTGGCGGCGCCGGTGGTGGTGAAGAGTTCGGCGGCGGCCCAGTAGAACTCGTCGGAGACGTCGTTGTCGCTGTACGTTCCGCCGCCGGTCCCGTCGTCGGGGTCGGCGAGCACGTCCGGGTGGGCCCTGGCCGCGGTCCACGCCGTCTCGGCGGCCGTACGGCACCGGTCCGCGAAGTCAGCGTCGTACGGGGCGAAGAGCCGGGAGCACTGGGCGGCCGCGGCGGCGAGGTTGAGCGTCGCGGCGGTGGACGGCGGGTGCAACTCGCGCTGCTGGGGGTCGAGATGGGGCATCATCGGCAGGCCGGTCCACCGGGCGTCGTGCATCTTGTGGTGGACCATTCCGGCGAGCGGCTGCCCGGCCGGGACCTGCATCCGCATCATGAAGTCGAGCTCCCAGCGCGCCTCGTCGAGGATGTCCGGCACGTTGTTGCCGCGCTCGGGCACCCGCAGCGCGCCGTCGCCGAGTTCGGCGGACTCCGCTCCGTCGGCCGTCAGGGTCCGCTCGTAGGTGTCCATCAGTTCGGCGACCGCGATGCCGCCGTTGACGACGTACTTGCCCTGGTCGCCGGCGTCGTACCAGCCGCCCCGCACGTCGAGCCGGTAGTCGCAGTCCCCCGGCCGGCAGGGCACGTCCGTGTCGCCCTTGTTGGGGGCGACGCCGAGGTGTCCGGCGGGGCGTGCGTACTCCGCGCCGACGAGGCCGGCGTCGATCTCGATGCCGCTGCGGTTCATGTAGAAGTACGCGAGCGAGTCGCTGCGCAGGGTGTCGTACAGGTCGGACCGGATCGAGAACGGTTCGCTGACCTGCCCGTCCGCCTCGACGGTGTAGCCGTCGCCGGTGGTCGTGACGTCGCCGAAGTCGAAGGTGTGGACGTTCTGGCGCGAGGTCGGGTCGATGCCGCCCGGGGTGGTGGTGCCGGTGGCGGCGGCCGTGCCGTCGGCGGCCCTGAGGGTCCAGGTCAGCGGCTCGGTCGCCTCGGTGACCAGGGTGCCGCTCTTGGGGCCCTGCGGGAGGTAGCCCACCTGGTTCACGCGGACGGTCGAACCGGTGTCGGGCACGTACACGGGCGGCTCGGCGCCGCCGCGCAGGGACACGTCGTCGAGACAGAAG
Source organism: Streptomyces sp. NPDC002809 (assembly GCF_040295435.1). Taxonomy (NCBI): domain Bacteria; kingdom Bacillati; phylum Actinomycetota; class Actinomycetes; order Kitasatosporales; family Streptomycetaceae; genus Streptomyces; species Streptomyces sp. NPDC002809. The sequence continues at coordinate 3,199 of NZ_JBEOVJ010000142.1, read as the reverse complement.
GTGGCCGCCTCGTCGCTGCCGCCTATCTGGAAGGCGAGCTGGGCGGCGTCGCGGTCGGCGGAGGCGGTGAAGACGTGGGTGACGGGGGCCGCCTCCGTGCCGATCGGGTCCGTCGCGGACAGGTCCGTGGTCCATGGATCGGCAGCCATCTGCACGTTGGTGTGGATGGACAGCGGGGTGGTGGAGGTGGCGGTGTAGGTGAGGCTGTACGTCTCCCCCGCGACCAGCGGGATGTCGTTCTGGCCGACGATCACGTCCCACGGGTTGGCCGTTCCGGCCGGTACGTCGGTGCAGAGCCGGCCGTCCGTGACGGCCGCGGCGGTGTTGGCGGTCCACCACCAGGGCGCGGTGCCGGCGGCGAAGTCACCGTTGGTGATCTGCTCCGGGGCCGGGTCCGGGTCCTCGGCGGCGGCGGCGCCGGGTGCGGTGAGGGCACCGCCGAACAGTGCGGTGAGGGCTAATGTCCCGAGCACACGACGCCCGCGCCGGACGCGGGTGCGACCGGTGGGGGGCGGGGGCGGAGAGGCGTTCACCGGGGGCCTTTCGTAGGGGGCGGGTGACGGTCCAATGCGCGGCGAATAAGCGGTGGGAACGCTCCCATGAACGGGGAACACAGCCGGGGAGGCACCGTGGGAGCGTTCCCACACCGCGTGCCGCCATTGTGAAGCCGGTGGTGTTTGTTGCGCCAGGGTCGCGACAGCACGAGCCTGGCGGACCGCCCTCGCGCAGCGGACCGCCCTCGCGCAGCGGACCGCCTTCGCACAGGCGGGCGGGGGCGGGATGCCGTGTCCCGGCAACCCCGCCCCCGCTGTCCCGGGCAGATACCGCCCGCGCCGTCCCGGCAATCCCGCCCCCTGCCGCCCCGGCAGATCCCAGCCCCGCCCGCCCGTGCCTGCGCGCGGTCACCGATGCCGGGCAGGCCCTTACGCGTCGAGAATCGTCCGCCACTCCCTGACCGCCACCGCGTCCACCGGCCCGGACCAGCCGCCCGGCCGGGCGGCCCCGCCGATGTGGACGGCGTCGATGCCCGCGCCCAGCAGCTCGGGCAGGTGCTCCAGGCGCAGGCCGCCGCCGACAAGGATCTGCGGCTCGTACCCCGGCTCACCCTTGCGCGCCGCCTCGACGATCAACGTGGGGATGCCGTCGTCGACCCCGGCGGGCGAACCCGCGGTGAGGTACGTGTCCAGGCCCGGCAGGTCGGCGAGGGCCTTGCGCAGCGCGTCCCGGTCGGCGGCGCGGTCGATCGCACGGTGGAACGTCCACTTGCAGCCGTCCAGTTCGGCGACGATCCGCTCGATCGCGACCAGGTCGGGGTGGCCGTCCTCGTCCAGGAAGCCGAGCACGAACTCGTCCGCACCCTCGGACCGCAGTTCACGCGCCTTGCGTACGAGGACGCCGACGTCGCCGGCGGCGAAGCCGTCCGCCACCCTGAGCATCACCCGCAGCGGAATGTCCACCGCGGCGCGGATCGCCGCGAACGTCGCGCACGACGGGGTGAGACCGTCCGCCGCCATGTCGGTGACCAGCTCAAGCCGGTCCGCACCACCCGCCTGGGCAGCGACCGCGTCCTCCGCGTCGAGAGCGATCACCTCCAGGACTGCACGGTTGCTCATGGGAACCCAATCCTCCAGGAAGCAGCTATAGGTCTAGTCCAATGGGCAGCCTACGGGGCGGTAGGGCCGGGGCGCAGCTCACCGTGAACGTGAAGATACGCGAGGCCGGCCCCGGGACGGGCGACCGGAGGCGCGCGGTCCGCACCTCCGTACCGGATCACCCTTGCGTCCACATAGGGGCAGGGGGTATACCTGAGTAAGAAGCGCATACCCCCTAGGGGTATACCGACCATCGAATGAGGAGGCCCCGTGTCCGCGCAGACCGCAGCCACCACCGGCACCGCCGCCCCCGGCGGCCCCACCGGTACCGGCATCGCCGCAGAGGTCGAGCTCGCGATCGGCGGCATGACGTGTGCCTCGTGCGCGGCCCGGATCGAGAAGAAGCTGAACCGGATGGACGGGGTCGAGGCCACCGTCAACTACGCCACCGAGAAGGCCAGGGTCAGCTACCGGGGCGAGGACGTCTCCGTGCAGGACCTGATCGCCACGGTCGAGAGGACCGGCTACACCGCGCAGGAGCCCGCTCCCCCGGTACGCACCGGCGACGCGCCCGCCGGGGCGACGGAGGCGGACGAGCTCCGCCCGCTGCGGCAACGGCTGATCACCGCGGTCCTGCTCGCGGTGCCGGTCATCGCGATGGCGATGATCCCGGCCCTCCAGTTCGACAACTGGCAGTGGCTCTCCCTCACCCTCACCGCCCCCGTCGTCACGTACGCCGCCTGGCCCTTCCACCGCGCCGCGTGGACCAACGCCCGGCACGGCGCGGCCACCATGGACACGCTGATCTCGGTCGGCACCTCGGCCGCGTTCCTGTGGTCGCTGTGGGCCCTGTTCTTCGGCACCGCCGGGATGACCGGCATGACGCACCCCTTCGAGCTGACCATCGGACGCAGCGACGGCTCCGGGAACATCTATCTGGAGGCGGCGGCGGGAGTCACCGCGTTCATCCTGGCCGGGCGCTACTTCGAGGCCCGTTCCAAGCGGAAGGCGGGCGCCGCGCTGAAGGCGCTGCTGGAGCTCGGCGCGAAGGAGGTCACCGTCCTGCGCGACGGCCGCGAGGTCACCGTGGGGACGGAGGACCTCCGGGTCGGGGACCGGTTCCTCGTCCGTCCGGGCGAGAAGATCGCCACGGACGGCCTCGTGGTGGAGGGCAGTTCGGCGGTGGACGCGTCGATGCTCACCGGTGAGTCCGTCCCCGTCGAGGTCACGGCCGGTGACGCGGTGACCGGCGCGACGCTGAACGCGGGCGGCCGGCTCGTCGTCGAGGCGACCCGGATCGGCGCCGACACCCAGCTGGCCCGGATGGCGAAGCTGGTCGAGGACGCGCAGAACGGAAAGGCGGCGGCGCAGCGGCTGGCCGACCGGATCTCCGCGGTGTTCGTCCCCGTCGTGATCGCACTCGCGCTCGGCACGCTCGGCTTCTGGCTGGGCAGCGGCGAGGGTCTGACGGCCGCGTTCACGGCCGCCGTCGCCGTACTGATCATCGCCTGCCCGTGCGCCCTGGGCCTCGCCACCCCGACCGCCCTCATGGTCGGAACCGGACGCGGCGCCCAGCTCGGCATCCTGATCAAGGGCCCCGAAGTCCT
>NZ_JBEOVJ010000141.1:7677-10246 GCF_040295435.1 Streptomyces sp. NPDC002809 | reverse complement strand
GCTCCAGCACTGCCCACTGCCCGTCCGTCAGATCTCCCCGCCCCATGAACCGTGATCATTCACAGCCCAAGATCTACTTTCGATACACGGCCTAGTCCCTGCGCCCTGATCCGAGGCCGTCCGCAGGCGGATACGGGGCGAGCGGGCCGCCGGTACCGTGAGGCCATGAGCCATCGCCCACCGTCGGGCCTCGCAGCGGTGAGTGCCGCACTGCTCGCCATGAGCCGGCACCTCGAGATGCGGGACGTCCTGAAGACGATCGTCGCGTCGGCCCGCGAACTGCTGGACGCGGAGTACGCGGCCCTAGGGGTCCCCGACGACCACGGCGGCTTCGCCCAGTTCGTCGTCGACGGTGTCAGCGACGAGCAGTGGAAGGCCATCGGCCCGCTTCCGCGGCAGCACGGCATCCTCGCCGCGATGCTCCACGAGGCGAAGCCCGAGCGCCTGGCCGACGTCCGCAAAGACCCGCGCTTCGAGGGCTGGCCGGCCGCCCACCCCGACATGTCCGACTTCCTGGGACTGCCGATCAGGGACGGCGACGACATCATCGGCGCCCTCTTCCTCGCCAACAAGCGCTGCCCGAAGCCCGACGGCGGCTGCGGATTCACCGCCGAGGACGAGGAACTGCTGGCGATCCTCGCCCAGCACGCGGCGATCGCCCTCACGAACGCCCGGCTGTACGAACGCAGCCGCGAGCTCACCATCGCCGAGGAACGCTCCCGGCTCGCGCACGAGCTGCACGACGCGGTCAGCCAGAAGCTCTTCTCCCTGCGGCTCACAGCCCAGGCCGCCGCGGCCCTGGTCGACCGCGACCCGGCCCGAGCTAAGGGCGAGCTCCAGCAGGTCGCCGCCCTGGCGGCGGAGGCTGTCGACGAGCTGCGCGCCGCCGTCGTCGAACTGCGCCCCGCGGGACTCGACGAGGACGGTCTCATCGCCACCCTCCGCACCCAGATCCAGGTCCTGGACCGTGCCCACACGGCCCGGGTCACCTTCGCGAGCGTCGGTGTACGTGCCCTGCCCGCGGCCCAGGAGGAGGCACTGCTCCGGGTCTCCCAGGAGGCCCTGCACAATGCCCTGCGGCACTCGGGGGCCGGGTGCGTCGACGTCACCCTCACCCGTCGCGACGGCGCCACGGTGCTGCGGGTCACGGACGACGGACGCGGCTTCGAACCGGCGGCCACCCGCCAGGCGGGGCGGCACCTCGGCCTGGTCTCGATGCGGGACCGGGCGAGCGGTGTCGGCGGGCAGCTCACCGTTGAATCGGCGCCCGGCAAGGGCACCACGATCGAGATGGAGGTGCCCGGTGGCTGACAAGCTCATCAGGGTGCTGCTGGTCGACGACCACCAGGTGGTCCGACGCGGGCTGCGCACGTTCCTGGAGATCCAGGACGACATAGAGGTCGTCGGCGAGGCTGCCGACGGCGCCGAAGGCGTGGCCAGGACGGAGGAGCTCCGTCCCGACGTCGTGCTGATGGACATCAAGATGCCGGGCACCGACGGAATAGAGGCCCTGCGCAAGCTGCGCGAGCTGGAGAACCCGGCCAAGGTCCTGATCGTCACCAGCTTCACCGAACAGCGCACCGTCGTCCCCGCCCTGCGCGCCGGTGCCTCCGGGTACGTGTACAAGGACGTCGACCCGGACGCACTGGCCGGTGCCATCCGCTCGGTGCACGCGGGGCATGTCCTGCTCCAGCCGGAAGTGGCCGGTGCGCTGCTCGCCCAGGATCCCCCGGGTACGGGGACCGGCCGGGGGAGCACCCTCACCGAGCGGGAGCGGGAAGTACTGGGCCTGATCGCCGACGGACGGTCGAACCGGGAGATCGCACGGGCGCTGGTGCTCTCCGAGAAGACCGTCAAGACACATGTCTCGAACATCCTGATGAAGCTCGACCTGTCGGACCGCACCCAGGCGGCCCTCTGGGCCGTCCGTCACGGGGCGGCGGGCTGAACAGGAGACCGAGAGCGGGCGTCACCCTTCGGGTCCAGGTTTCACACTCCCGTGTGTACGTCACTCGAACGGCGCATCCTCTTTCGGTCCGGGGCGTTCTTCATGGCGTGCTGCGGCGGCTGGCCGCAGCGACGCTAGGAGGATCCTGAAGTGAAGAACCTGAAGAAGGCTGCTGCCGTCACCATGATCGCCGGTGGCATCATCGCCGCCGGTGCCGGCGCGGCCTCCGCCACCGGTCACAGCGGTGCCGGCGCCCACGGTGTCGCGGCCCACTCCCCGGGTGTGGCCAGCGGCAACCTCGTCCAGGTCCCGGTCCACGTGCCGGTGAACGTGGTCGGCAACACCGTCAACGTGATCGGCCTGCTCAACCCGGCCTTCGGCAACTTCGGCCTGAACGGCTGACGCGCCGCACCCACGGTGATGCCGCCGTCCGGCCCCGCAAGGGACCGGCCGGCGGCATCACGCCGTCCGCCCCTGCGCGCCCCGCGTCCCGGCCGAGAGCGGTGCCCGGACCCACCCGCCGCCGCCCGTCGGACGGCCCGGCGCCGGGCCGATATGCCGCGTCCGGGTCCCTGAACGCGTGCCAGGCCGCTTCGGGCCGTGCCGCCCCGCCCCGCGTCG
>NZ_JBEOVJ010000141.1:0-7579 GCF_040295435.1 Streptomyces sp. NPDC002809 | reverse complement strand
CGGTCCGCTCCGCCCCGCGTCGGTCCGCTCCGCCCCGCGTCGGTCCGCTCCGCCCCGCGTCGGTCCGCTCCGCCCCGCGTCGGTCCGCTCCGCCCCGCGTCGGTCCGCTCCGCCCCGTGCCGCCCCGCCCCGCCCCGCGTCGTGCCCCGTGCCGCCCCGCCCCGTCCCGCGCCGCGCCGACAAGCCGCCGCCGGTCCCCGAACGCGGCCCGTCCCGCTACCGCGCCCGCTCCTCCACATACGCGTTGTACGCGGCCACCTGCGCCCGCCGGGCCACCCGCTCCACCGGCCGCAGGGCCTCCCCGCGCGCAGCCATCTCCGACGCGCTCACCGCACCGCCGTGCCCGTTCTCCTGCGCCACCGAGACCAGCAGCCCGACGCGCTGTGCCAGCTCCAGCACTCGGACAGCCCGCGGCGGATACCCCGGGGCGAGCACCTCGCGCCCCCGCTCCGCCCGCGCCCGGTACGCGTCCACCGCCGCCTCGGCCACCGGCCCCGACCCCGCCACATCGAGCCGTGACAGCAGCGCCGTCGCGTCCCGCAGGGCCTCGGCAAGCTCCCGCTCCGCCTCACCGAGCGACGGCACATCCGCGGGCGGCGCCTCGCGCACCGTCAGGCACTGCCACACGACGTTGACGTGGAGATCCCCGGCGGGCCCCGCCTCCCGCACCTCGGGCACCAGCCCGTAGGGCGCACCGTAGGTGACCACGGCCTCCTCCGCCTCCAGCGCGCGGGCGTTGAACTCCGCGGGACCGCTGAGGCCCAGCGGGTGCCCGGGAACCGGCAGCGCGACCCGGAAGCCCGTCACCCCCAGGCCCCGCAGCCGCCCCAGCGCGAGCGTGAGACCGACCGGTCCCGCCTCACCCGGCAGCCCCTCGACGCGGTGCACCGCGTCCTCCCCGACAATGGCGAGCGCCGCGTCGTCCGGCGACACGAGTCCGGCCAGCAGCGCGTTGCCCCAAGCGGCCAGTAGCCCTGAGCGTGGTTCCGAAAGCATGGGACCACCCTAGGGAACGGACCGGGGCCCTGTCCCCACCCTCCCGCGACCCGGTCCCGGCCCCACGGGGACGGTGCGGCAACCGCGCGACGACGGGCCCAGCGCCTGAAGCGCTCACGCAGTGGCGTAGGTTTTCCCTGGGAGCTGTGCCCACAGGCACGCGACGATCTCGAGACTGCATGGGGAGACAACGCGCTCATGAGCGATGTACTGGAGCTGGTGGACGTATCCGTGGTCCGCGACGGACGCGCTCTGGTGGACGATGTCTCCTGGTCGGTCAAGGAGGGGGAGCGCTGGGTCATCCTCGGCCCGAACGGCGCAGGCAAGACCACCCTCCTCAACATCGCGTCCAGCTACCTCTTCCCGACCAAGGGCAGCGCCACGGTCCTCGGCGAGCGACTCGGCGGTGTCGGCACCGACGTCTTCGACCTGCGCCCCCGCATCGGCATCGCGGGCGTCGCCATGGCCGAGAAGCTGCCCAGGCGCCAGACGGTTCTGCAGACGGTGCTCACCGCCGCCTACGGCATGACCGCCACCTGGAACGAGAACTACGACAAGGTCGACGAGGACCGCGCCCGCGCCTTCCTCGACCGGCTCGGCATGACCGAATACCTCGACCGGAAGTTCGGCACCCTCTCCGAGGGAGAGCGCAAGCGCACGCTGATCGCCCGCGCCATGATGACCGACCCCGAACTGCTCCTCCTCGACGAGCCGGCCGCGGGTCTCGACCTCGGCGGCCGCGAGGACCTCGTCCGCCGTCTCGGCCGTCTGGCCCGCGACCCGTACGCGCCCTCCATGATCATGGTGACCCACCACGTCGAGGAGATCGCCCCCGGATTCACCCACGTTCTGATGATCCGCCAGGGCAAGGTGCTCGCAGCCGGCCCCATGGAGACCGAGCTCAGCTCCCGCAATCTCTCCCTCTGCTTCGGTCTGCCCCTCGTCGTCGAGCACCAGGGCGACCGCTACACCGCCCGTGGACTTCCGCTCGCCTGAGGGAAGTTGCCCGGATCGCCGCCGTACCCGACCGGTCGCGCACTGTCCGCGGAGGTACTCACGGTCATACGATGACCACGTGGACATCGACGCGTGGGTGTGGTGGCTGATCGGCGCGGTGGGACTGGGCATCCCGCTCGTCCTGACCGCGATGCCCGAGTTCGGCATGTTCGCCGTCGGGGCGGTGGCCGCAGCGGTCGTCGCGGCCCTGGGCGGCGGGATCGTGGCCCAGGTCCTGGTCTTCGTCATCGTCTCGGTGGCGCTGATCGCAGTGGTCCGCCCGATCGCCAACAGGCATCGCGCGGACCGGCCCCGACTCGCCACCGGCATCGACGCGTTGAAGGGCCGTCAGGCCGTCGTCCTGGAACGGGTCGACGGCAGTGGCGGCCGAATCAAGCTGGCCGGGGAGATCTGGTCGGCCCGCTCCCTCGACGCCGAGCTCAGCTTCGAACCGGGCCAACAGGTCGATGTCGTCGACATCGACGGGGCGACGGCCGTCGTCATGTGACCGAACAGGCCCCACAGCAGCGCCCGTTCTGCGAGACTCGATGTCGATCATCATGGAAACCGGACCGGCAGGACAACCGACCTGACCCACGGCCCATACGATCTCGACCTCGCTCATCGCGATCCGTCGGCAACCGAAGGGCACGAGGAAACGATGCAACCGATCATCATCGTCCTGATCATTCTGGTGGTGCTCGTCTTCATCGCCCTGATCAAGACGATCCAGGTCATCCCCCAGGCCAGCGCCGCCATCGTGGAACGTTTCGGCCGGTACACCCGCACCCTCAACGCAGGCCTGAACATCGTCGTCCCGTTCATCGACTCGATCCGCAACCGGATCGACCTCCGGGAACAGGTCGTGCCCTTCCCGCCGCAGCCGGTGATCACCCAGGACAACCTGGTCGTCAACATCGACACGGTCATCTACTACCAGGTGACCGACGCCAGGGCGGCGACGTACGAGGTCGCCAGCTACATCCAGGCCATCGAGCAGCTCACCGTCACCACGCTCCGAAACATCATCGGCGGCATGGACCTGGAGCGGACCCTGACCTCCCGCGAGGAGATCAACGCCGCGCTGCGCGGAGTCCTCGACGAGGCCACCGGCAAGTGGGGCATCCGCGTCAACCGCGTCGAGCTGAAGGCGATCGAGCCGCCCACCTCCATCCAGGACTCGATGGAGAAGCAGATGCGCGCCGACCGGGACAAGCGCGCCGCGATCCTCCAGGCCGAAGGTACGCGTCAGTCGGCGATCCTCACCGCGGAGGGCGAGAAGCAGTCCGCGATCCTGCGCGCCGAGGGTGAGGCCAAGGCGGCCGCCCTGCGCGCGGAGGGCGAGGCCCAGGCCGTCCGTACGGTGTTCGAGGCGATCCACGCCGGCGACCCGGACCAGAAGCTCCTCTCCTACCAGTACCTCCAGATGCTCCCGAAGATCGCCGAGGGCGATGCCAACAAGCTCTGGATCGTGCCCAGCGAGATCGGGGACGCCCTCAAGGGCCTCAGCGGCGCTTTCGGCAACCTCGGCAGCGGCATGCCCGGCTTCAACACGGGCGACAGCGGCAAGGAGCGTCGCGAGGAACCCCCGGTCGACTGACGTGTACACCCCCTCGTGCATGATCAGTGCACCAAGCACCCATCATGCACGGGGGATTCGGGATGACCATCTGGGAGATGCTCGCTGTCTTCGCCGCGGGCATCAGCGCGGGCACGATCAACACGATCGTCGGCTCGGGAACGCTGATCACCTTTCCGGTGCTGCTCGCCACGGGCCTGCCCCCGGTCACCGCGACGGTCTCCAACGCACTCGGCCTGATCCCCGGTTCCATCAGCGGCGCGATCGGCTACCGCAAGGAACTCGAAGGACAGCGCCGACGCGTCCTCAAGCTCGCCGTCGGCGCCATGATCGGCGGCCTCACCGGCGCCACCCTGCTGCTGGCGCTGCCCTCCACGGCCTTCGAGACCATCGTCCCGGTCCTGGTCGCCCTGGCTCTCGTCCTGGTCATCCTGCAACCGCGCATCAGCAAAGCGGTCCAGCGCCGGCGTGAACTCACCGGCGCCACCGCCCGCCCCGACGGCGGCCCGCTGCTCTTCACCGGCCTGATGCTGGCCAGCGTGTACGGCGGCTACTTCACCGCCGCCCAGGGGATCATCTACCTCTCCCTGATGGGCATGCTGCTCGACGACACCATGCAGCGGCTCAACGCGGTGAAGAACGTCCTGGCCGCCGTCGTCAACAGCATCGCCGCACTCTTCTTCCTCTTCGTCGCGGACTTCGACTGGACGGCCGTCGTCCTGATCGCCATCGGCTCCGCACTCGGCGGCCAGATCGGCGCCAAGATCGGCCGCCGGCTCAGCCCCACGTTCCTGCGCGCCCTCATCGTCACCGTCGGGACGGTCGCCATCGTCCAGCTGCTGCTCCGCTGACACGCGGAAGCCCGCCTCCTCCCGGAAGCGGGCTCCTCCACCTCACCGGGCGTACGGCGGCTACGCCGCGGACTGCGCCAGCCACTCCGGCAGCGCCGACCTGTCACCGGCCCCCAGCGCCAGCAGCATCGCGTCCGCCGGAGACGGGACGAACGGCTGCCTCAGCAGCGGCATCCCCGCCTCCTGGGGCGTACGCGCCGCCTTGCGGTGGTTGTCCTCGGCACAGGAGGCCACCGTGTTGAGCCAGGTGTCCTGACCGCCCTGGGCCCGCGGCACGACGTGGTCGACGGTGCTCGCCCGCCGCCCGCAGTACGCGCACCGGTGCTGGTCCCGGATCAGCACACCCCTTCTGGACCACGGGGCCTGTCTTCGGAACGGCACCCGTACGTACCGGCAGAGCCTGATCACCCGGGGCACCGGAATGTCCACGGCGGCACCGCGCATACGGAGATCGGGGTGCGACTGCTCGACGACGGCCTTGTCCTGAAGAATCAGCACCACCGCACGGTTCAGCGTCACCGTCGACAGCGGCTCGAAGCTCGCGTTCAGCACCAGCGTGTCCCGCATTTCGCCCACCTCCCGTGTGCCGCCCGCCCCCTGGCAGGCCCGGATCAACTCTGGCCGGGCAGGCCGTAATGGACAACGCAATAAAAAATGCCCTGCCCTGATCTCTCCAAGACCGGGGCAGGGCAAACAGCGGGGGAACCTTTCGCTTCACTCGCTCTCGGCGGGCTCCGCGTACTCACCGATCAGCTGGGCACGGCCCAGCGTGTGGAAGCGCAGGTTGAAACCGACCGCTGCGGGCGAGGCATCGCTGTCGGGACCCAGCTTCTCGCTGTCCACCGCGTACACGGTGAAGACATAACGGTGGTTCTCACCGGCCGGCGGGGCGGCGCCGCCGAACTCCTTCGTCCCGTAGTCGTTGCGAACCTGCACGGCGCCCGGGGGCAGCCCCTCGAACTTCCCGCTGCCCGCACCCGACACCAGCTCCGTGACGGACGCCGGGATGTCGAAGACCACCCAGTGCCAGAACCCGCTGCCCGTGGGGGCGTCCGGGTCGAAGCACGTCACGGCGAAACTCTTCGTCCCCGCCGGGAACCCCTCCCACCGCAGCTGCGGCGAAGTGTTCCCCGCAGCGTGGACCTGTGCGTCCGCAAGCACGGCCCCCGGGGCCAGGTCCTCGCTCACCACGGTGAACGAAGGGACCTCGGGATGGAAGTCATGCGGAAGCGGGGCCCTCTTCGGCTCGGTCACGTCGCCACCCTCTCCTGATCGGTTCAGCTATGGGAAGGTCGCCTTCCCCCTCGACCCTAGAGCCAGTTGCGCTGCCCGCCGACCTGCGCCAGCCACTGATTCAGGTAAGCCGTCCAGTCGGTCCCCCGGAAGTCGTTCAGACCCACCTTGAACGCACGGTAGGAGTCGCTGCCCTCACTGAAGAGCCCCGGCTTCTTGTCCATCTCCAGGACGACGTCCATCTCGCGGTCGTCGGCGACGAACGTCAGCTCGACCTGGTTCAGCCCCCGGTACTGCGACGGCGGGAAGAACTCGATCTCCTGGTAGAACGGCAGCCGCTGGCGGGTGCCGCGGATGTGCCCGCGCTCCATGTCCGCGCTGCGGAAACCGAAGCCCAGCTGCCCGAAGGCGTCCAGGATGGCCTGCTGCGCCGGCAGCGGGTGCACGTTGATGGGGTCCAGGTCGCCCGAGTCCAGCGCCCGCGCGATCTCCAGCTCCGTGGTCACCCCGATGTTCATACCGCGCAGGTGCTGGCCCGCGAACATCGTGATCGGCGTCTCCCACGGGATCTCGAGCCCGAACGGCACGACGTGCACCGCTCCCGCCCGCACCTCGAAGGCGCCGCCGAGGCGCAGCTTGGTGAACTCGATGTCCTGCTTGGTCTCCTGGTCCTGCCCCTCGACCTCGACCCGGGCCTGCAGACCGACGGAGAGCCCCTCGATCTGCTGGTCCACGGACCCGCCCTGGATCCGCACCTCGCCCTGAACGACCCCACCCGGTACGACGTTGAGCTCGGTCAGCTCCGTCTCCACCGAGGCGCCACCGGCACCCATGCTCGCGAGTAGCCGCTTGAAGCCCATGTTTTTCCTCCTAGGTCCTGACCCCTACATACGCGCGATGACCGTAGTCGGTTCCCGGTAACCTCGAACGTCATGATCGATGGCCAGGACCGTACGCCGCTGACGCGGGACTTCTTCGACCGCCCCGTGCTGGAGGTCGCACCGGATCTCCTGGGCCGCACCCTGGTCCGCAGCACGCCCGACGGCCCCATCGAACTGCGCCTCACCGAGGTGGAGGCGTACGCGGGCGAGATCGATCCCGGCTCCCACGCCTTCCGCGGCCGGACGCGGCGCAACAGCGTCATGTACGGACCACCCGGCCACGCATACGTCTATTTCACCTATGGCATGTGGCACTGCCTCAACCTGGTGTGCGGCCCGGAGGGCATGGCGAGCGGTGTCCTCCTCAGGGCCGGTGAGATCCGTACGGGGGCCGACCTCACTCGCAAACGTCGATTCTCGGCCCGCAACGACCGGGAACTGGCCAAAGGGCCGGCACGCCTCGCGACCGCCCTGGACATCGACCGGGTACTCGACGGAACCGATGCCATCGCCCACCCGGGCGCGCACCTCTCCGTACTGCACGGCGCCCCTCCACCCCGCGACCGGGTACGAAGCGGTCCGCGCACGGGGGTGGGCGGTGACGGAGCCACGCACCCATGGCGGTTCTGGATCGACGGTGACCCCACGGTGAGCCCGTACAGGGCTCATGTGCCACGCCGTCGGTCAACTTGACTCGCCCTTGAGGGACGCCTAATGTAGTCCGAGCCGCTTGACACGGGTGCAGCTTTCGGATCGGTCCTTCGGATCGCACGCCGGGCTACTCGAAGCGGCCAACCACTACCTACGACTCACCCCAGAGGGTGCGAATTTCGGCATGCCGAAATTTATCCCGCTGACTCGATTATGAGTAACCGGGGGAATCGGCTAACGTAGTGAACACGCCGAAAGGGAAAACGCGAAAGCGAATTCCTGGAAAGCGAAAATGCGAGGCCCGCTTCGACCGGGAATCGGACACGAAAGAGTCTGATAGAGTCGGAAACGCAAGACCGAAGGGAAGCGCCCGGAGGAAAGCCCCAGAAAAT
>NZ_JBEOVJ010000140.1:0-10326 GCF_040295435.1 Streptomyces sp. NPDC002809 | reverse complement strand
CATCGTCCCGGAGCCGGGAGCTCCGAGGCGATGCCGCGCCGCCGCCTGCTTCCAGGCGTGTACTTCCAGGCGCTTGCGTTCAGGCCTTACGCGACCGAACGGAAGGCGGGCAGATAGCCGCTCGACTGTCCGACGGCCTTGGGGTGGTACGAGTTGTAGATCGGGATCGAGACGCTGTGGAGCCATGCGTCACCCGAGCAGAGCTCGTGTCCGGTGAACTCGTCGACGACGCTGGAGAAGGTGAATCCGGCATTCGCCGCCTGCTTGGCGATGACGCCGTTCAGCACGTCCGAAGCCTTGTTGATGGCGGTGCGCTCCGTCTCCGTGAGACCGGCGATGCAGCTGCCGCCGATCTTGTAGAAGCGCGGGTAGCCCAGCACCACGACGTGTGCCTGCGGAGCCCTGGAGTGGATCGATGTGTAGAGCGACCCCAGCCGGGACGGCAGCGCGCTGTTCATCTGCCCGACAGCGGCGTTGACGCTGGCGACGCAGGTGGCCTCGCTGGAGAGCACACAGTCCTGCATGACGTCGGCGAACCCGACGTCATTGCCACCCGCCGTGACGCTGACCAGCGAGGTGGATGAGCTCAGTGAGCCGAGCTGGCCGCTCGCCACCGAGCTTGTGGTGGCGCCCGAACAGGCGACAAAAGCGAACGACGAAGGGGAGTTCGCCGCCGCCCAGAGGTAGGGGTAGGACTTGGTGCTGCGACGGCAGTCGCCACTGTCGGACAGGTAACTCCCTGCGCCGACGCCGGACGAGTACGAGTCGCCCAGGGCGACGTACCCGCCGGCAGCGGCCGAGGCCGGCTGAGCCATGCCGAGAGCAGCCGCGGCGGCGAGGAGCAGAGTGGATGCGGAAGCCCAGAATCTCCGTACTGACATAGCTGTCAGCCCTCCGAAGTGTGGGGGGTGGGTGGGGGGTTGATGAGGCGTCCCCTGTTGTAGCAGCTTCCGGTACTCGCCGGTAATAGCCAGGCGGGAACCTGCCTGATTTGCCCGAATGATCGTTCGGCACCCGTAGCTCCGCGCGTAGATAAACCTGCAACTTGCCCTGAAACAAAGGTTTTACGACCAATGGCTCATCACTTCATAGGTGGAGGCGTGAGGCTCGGCGAGAAGGACGCGTCGCGTGCCTGGCCAACTGGCATGTCTCAAAAACGGTGTTGGCGGCGCCCACCGACGTGGCGAGGTCTTCGCCCGCGGCAGCCGCCGCCGATCGGCGCCGCCGGCTACAGGCCCGCGTCGCTCCGATCCGGCGCACAACTCGGCAGCGGCCTTCCCACGGCGCACCGGATCGGCGCACAATTCGGCGACCGTCCTACGGCGACTGCTTTCAGGCGACTGCCCTCCGGCAACCGCGCCCGCGCGTCGCTCCGATCCGGCGCACTACCCCGCAGCCGCCTCCCGGCAACGCTTTCCGGCAGCCGTCTCAGGGCCGCGACGCTCAGCGGCTGACCGCGGTCTCCCGCCCGACGCGCGACAGCTTCTCTGGGTTGCGCACGGCGTAGAGCCCGGTGATGAGCCCCTCGTCGACGCGCATCGCCACCACGGTGTCGATCTCGCCGTCGAGCCGGATGATCAGCGCCGGGTCACCGTTGACGTGGGCCGGCTGCAAGGTCATCGCCGCGGCGATCCTGCACAGCACACCGGCCACCGGGCCCGCTCCCACGATGGGCGCCAAGGCGGCCCGGACGACTCCGCCACCGTCTGTCAGCAGGACGACGTCGGGTGCGAGGACGTCGAGCAGGCGTTGCAGGTCGCCCGTCTCGACCGCCCGCCGGAACGCCTCGACCGTGCGGCCGGCCTCGGCGGTGGACACACTTCCGCGGGGCCGGCGCGCGGCGACGTGGGCCCGGGCCCGATGGGCGATCTGGCGGACTGCGGCGGGGCTCTTGCCGACGGCTTCCGCGATCTCGTCGTAGCCCAGGTCGAACACCTCGCGCAGGACGAACACCGCCCGCTCGGTCGGTGCGAGGGTCTCCAGTACCAGCAGCATCGCCATCGAGACGCTGTCGGCCAGTTCGACGTCCTCGGCCACGTCCGGCGCGGTCAGCAGGGGCTCGGACAGCCAGGGGCCGACGTAGGACTCCTTGCGCCGGCCGAGCGTGCGCAGATGGCTCAGGGCCTGGCGCGTGGCGATCCGTACCAGGTAGGCCCGCTGGTCCCGCACGGTGCCGGGGTCGACACCCACCCACCGCAGCCAGGTCTCCTGAAGGACGTCCTCCGCGTCGGCGGCCGAGCCGAGCATCTCGTAGGCGACGGTGAACAGCAGATTGCGGTGGGCGACGAACGCCTCGGTGACACCGTCCCCACGGACACCACGGGGCGGTTGCTCCCCGGCGGTGCCCCTCGTTCGGTCGCTCATCCCCGGCTCCTGCCCGTCGGCTCTCGGCTGCGGCGTACACGAGACGCCGGCGGCCGCAGTTCTGTGACACCCGCGGCCGGTGGGACACGTCACAAGTCCACACCGTCACAGAAACCGGGCTCTCGGCATCTTGTGTTCGTTCAGTGCCGCGGCACGCAGCAACACGAGTGAGGACGCAGTCATGGAAGCTCGTTTCAACCTCTTCGAGAGCCCGACCTCCACGAAGGTCGCCAAGCGGTTCTACAACACCTCGCTGGCCCTGGAGCAGTCGACGCTGCCGAAGTCCGTGCGGGAACTGGTGCAGTTGCGGGTCGGCCAGCTCAACGGCTGCGGTCTCTGCGTCGACGCGCACGCCAAGGAGGCCGCGGCCGCCGGTGAGACCGCGCTCCGGCTCAACCTGGTCGCGGTCTGGCGGCACAGCACCGTGTTCACCGAGGCCGAGCAGGCCGCGCTGGCGCTCGCCGAGGAGGGCACCCGGCTCGGCGACCACGGCGTTTCCGACGAGACCTGGGCCGGGGTGCGCAAGCACTACGACGACGACCAGGTCGGTGCGCTGGTCTGCCTGGTCGCCCTGATCAACGCTGCCACCCGGATGAACGTGATCGTGCACAACTCGGGTGGCTCGTACGAGCCGGGCGCGTTCGCGGTCATGACGGACTGACTCCTGAGCAGGGGCCGGGTGCCTGATCCGCTCTCCCGGACAGGCACCCGAGGCCCGCTTCTCCCGTTGCGCCGGCCCGACTCGGTCGCGCCCCGGGCGGAGCCGTTCAGAGGTCATCCGGTTCCAGGTTCCGGGTTCCGGGTTCCGGGGAGCTGGTGTCCGCCGAGCAGTCAGCGAGGGAGCTCCTCGGCGTCGCCGTCGCCGTCGCCGTCGCTGACGCCGACGGCCTGCGAGCCGTCCACTTCCCCGTACCGGAAGAGGACTTCGTCCTTCCGCGGCCGGAGTACCACGTCACCGTGGAACCGGTGGGGGACAGGGAGGATACAGTCGACGTCGTGGTAAGTGCGCACACTCTGCTGAGAGACCTCCCCCTTCGAGCCGGCCCCCTCGACCCGCACGCCGCGGCCGATCAGGGGCTGCGTACGGCGCTGTCCGGCGAGCAGGCCCGGTCCCGTGTGACGGGCTGCGGTTCCGTGGACGCGAAGAGGCCGCGGGCGGCCCTCTTCTGCGCGGACGCGAGGTGAACGGTCCCGCACGTATCACGATCAAGGACGTTGCGGCGCGTGCCGGGGTGTCCAAGGGTGCCGTCTCGCTGGCGTTCAACCAGAAGCCGGGTGTCTCGGACGCCACCCGGCAGAGGATCTTCGAGGCTGCGAAGGAGTTGGGCTGGGCGCCGAATCTCACAGCGCGCAGTCTCTCCAGCCAGAAGGTCGACATCATCGGCCTGGCTCTGTGCCGCCCTGCCCGGCTGCTGGGGCTCGAACCGTTCTACATGGACTTCATCTCCGGCATCGAGAGCGTGCTGGCCGAGCGGTCGTACTCGTTGCTCCTGAGGCTGGTGCGCGATCTCGACGAGGAGACCGAGCAGTACAGGTCCTGGTGGCGCAGTCAGACGATCGCCGGTGCCATCCTGGTCGACTTCCACGAGGACGATCCGAGGGTTCCGTCGCTGCAGTCCATCGGGCTGCCGGCGGTGGCCGTCGGGCATCCCTCCCTCACCGGTTCGTTTCCGGCGGTGTGGACCGACGACGCCACGGCCGCGGCCGAGGCCGTCCGCTATCTGGCGGCGCTGGGGCACCGGCGGATCGCCCGTGTCGGCGGGCCGGTCGGCCTCGGCCACAGCGCCATCCGGGCCGCGGCCTTCGCGTCCACGATGCGGGAGCTGGGGCTGGCGGAGGGCCGTCAGATAGCGACCGGCTTCGACGGAAGCGAGGGGGCCAGAGCCACCCGCTCCCTCCTGATGTCGGCCGACCGTCCCACGGCCATCGTCTACGACAACGACATCATGGCCGTCGCGGGAGCGGGAGTCGCCGCCGAGATGGGCTTCGTGGTCCCCGACGACGTGTCGCTGCTCGCCTGGGACGACTCGCAGCTGTGCCGGATCACTCATCCCACGCTGTCGGCGATGAGCCACGACGTGCACAGTTTCGGGGCACAGGTGGCCCGCACGCTGTTCGCCGTCATAGAGGGTGAACACACCGGTTCCGTACAGGTGCCGACCCCGTCACTCACCCCGCGCGGCTCCACCGCACAGGCACCCGCCCGCAGTTGAGAACGGCGTTCGCGAGGCACTGTGGCCTCTCCGCCCGACCGGGCGCAGAGGCCACAGCCTTTACGGAACCGGAGCGTGCCGAGCACGTCAGCCTTGGCGCAGGAAGTCCTGTCGAGCGCGAAGGTGCTGGGGACGCTGTTGGCCGAGGCGGAGGAACCGCTGAGGCCGAAGCTCACCGGGCGGTCCACGCAGTGATCGTCTTTCGGGGTCACCACCGGCCGAACCCCGCGGTCGTGGCGCGGCCCTCCCCGGCTGTGTGGGCTGCGGATCACGGAATGCGAGGACGGTTACGGGCGTGGCCCGGCCGCCGGCGCGGGGGTGCCGAGCTTGGCGGGGGCGCCGAGGCCGGAGGAGGCGACGAGCTTCGATGAGGCGACTGCGGCTGCCCCGAGGAGGCCGGCGTCCAGGGCGAGAAGAGCCGGCACGACGGGCAGGCCGCGGGTGAAGTCGAGCACGGCGTAGTCGGCCAAGTGCCGTCGCAGGGGAGCGAAGAGCGTGTCACCGGCCTGCGCCACGCCGCCGCCGATGACCACGAGGTCGAGCTCGACGAGAGCCGCCGTCGCGGAGATGGCTGCCGCGAGGGCCTGGGCGGCCCGCTCGTAGGCCCCGAGCGCCCTCGGGTCCCCGGCCCGCGCCGATTCCGCGACCGCCGCTGCCGTCGGCTCCACCCCGGCCGGGGCGGACCACCCGGCCGCCCGCGCGTGCGCGGCGATTGCGGTCCCGCTGGCGAACCCCTCGACGCAGCCTGGAGCCCCGCACGGGCACACCGAGCCGTCCAGATCGACGGTGATGTGCCCGATATGACCCGCGTTCCCCGTCCTGCCGGTGTGAAGCCGGCCGTCGAGGACCAGGCCGCCGCCCACTCCCGTGGACACCACCATGCACAGCGCGTTCTCGAACCCCCTGGCCGCGCCCCGCCAGTGCTCCGCGGCGGTCATGGCCACCGCGTCCCCGACCAGCACGGGCCGCAGCCCCACGGGCAGCCGCGGGTGCGCCGCCACCTGGTCGGTCAGCGGGAAGCGCCGCCACGCGGGAATGTTGACCGGGCTGACCGTGCCCGCGGCGGTGTCGACCGGGCCCGCACTGGCGATGCCGAGGCAGGTCAGCTCTTCCCACGTCGGGTGAGCGGCCAGTTCGTCGAGTACCGATGTCACAGCCGCCATGAGCTCGCCGGCGGACTTCTGCGCGGGAGTGGGCCTCTGTGCGCGTACGAGCAGAGTGCCCGCGTCGTCCACGAGCGCTCCGGCGATCTTCGTGCCGCCGATGTCCAGTGCTCCGTACACCGTCACGTCACCACACCTTTCGTGAAGGAAGCGGGTTTCCTTCGCTCCGCAGCACACTCTGACGGGTGGTGACAACGTTGTCTAGTAAACTGGTTTAGTTTAGGTCAAAGTTTAGCAATGTCACCCCTGTCGATCCCCCCGTCATGCCGCCGCCGACGGGCGCGCAGCGGTGGGTGGACGCCTCAACGGGCGTGCACCCGCGGCCTCGAGAACCGCTTGGTGCCGCCGCGTTCGCCGTTGGAGCCGACGTACATCCCGGGCCGCTTCCGATGCACCTCCGCTCCGTGCGGCACCGTGATGTGCGCGGCGTCGTACCTGGTGGCTTTCCCGCTCACGGAGTCCCCCTCCGGCCGTGCCCGGCAGAGCTGCCCAGCCCAGGCAGCATTCCGGAAAACGCCAGGTCAGGGGCAACGCAACGAATGCACGGGCGGGCGGGCGAGCACCCGCCCGGATGCGGTTGCCCAGACGGCCGAGGTGGACCACGGATGCGGGCCGGGCCCCGGCCGAGGTCGCGTAAGGCCCCTACCGGTCGGGCCCGGCGCCCTTGATCCCGGGCGACATGCTGCCGGAGGGGGACTCGCGAGGACGAGACTCAGGGTGTGCGAACCGCTCGATCGGTCCGCGCCGGGGCGATGTGCTTTTCCGGGCCCCGGCCGGACGGGCGGATCAGCGCAGTCCGGCGAAGAGATCGTTCTCGGGTACGGCCACGGAGGTGGCGTCCTTGACGCGTACGAAGGTCTCCACGCCCATCAACTCGCCGAACCTGTCCTTGCCCATCCTGAGGAAGAAGATGTTCTCGCCCTGACTGGCGTGCGCGGCCAGCGCATCGAACTTCTGACCGCTGAAAGCGGTGGTGTCCACCCACGTGGTGATCTCATCATCGGGGAGGCCGATCTCGGCCAGCGCGGCGGCCTCGGCAGGATCGGGCTCCGGCATGTCCTCCTGGAACTCCCGCATGGTCTCCCCGAACCGCTGCATCGTCGACCGGGGCATCGTCGTCCAGTACACCTTCGGCGTCAGCTCGGTCATCTCCAGCGCCGCCATCGTGATGCGGTGGGCCTGGATGTGGTCGGGGTGGCCGTAGAAGCCGTTCTCGTCGTAGGTGACGACGACATCGGGCCGGTAGTGCCGCATGAGTTCCGCGAGCCGGGCCGCGCCTTCCTCGACGGGCGTCTGCCAGAAGGACCCGGGGGCGTCGTTGCTCGGCCAGCCCACCATCCCGGAGTCGGCGTAGTCCAGCATCTCCAGATCGCTGATCTTCAGAACCTCACAGCTCGCCTCGAGTTCCTGGCGGCGTATCACGGCGACGGCCGCCGGATCGTGTCCGGGCTCGCCCGGTTTGACGCCCCCCGGCCCGTCACCGCAACCGCCGTCGGTACAGGTCACGAGAACCGTGCGGATGCCTTCCGCCGCGTACCGCGCGAGGACCCCTCCGGTTCCGGTGGCCTCGTCGTCGGGGTGGGCGTGTACTGCCATGAGGGTCAAGGGCCGGTCAGTCATGAAGCAGTCCTCCTGCGGACATACGTCTTGGTCGGAGTGCGCGGCGGGCGTACCGCGATCCCGGGGGCCGGATCCCGGCAGGGCGGACGACCTCGCGGTCTCCGTTTTCCCCGCAGTGCGGTGCCGGCCCCTCGGTCGATGCAACCGTGCGGGTCCGACCGGCTGTTCCCGACGCGGCGGCTCGGTCTTCCGGGCGTCGGGATTTCATGTTTGCGGTGGCTCGCGATCCATGCCGTAAGGCTCCACCCTGACCAGCTCCGATTCGGCAGTCTCACGAACGTGTCGTATTTCTCGCCCTGGCGGCCCGGCGCCGAAAGGGGGACAGCCTCCGCCGCGTCGGACGCCGAACCGGAACCACGGCCCGACGGGGCGGTGACGGAGCAGGCCGAGCTCGGCACCGAGCTCGGCAGCATCGAAACACTTGCCCGACCGTCGCCGGGCGTCAGCGCAAGGTGACGGGAAGAGTGGCGATGGGAAGAGCGGTCAGGACGGGTCGGTCGAGATCCGCAGGCAGCCGGGAGAACACTCGCGGGAAGCCGCCTTCTTCGGGGGCACTGCAGAGGGTGTGCTGATGGTCGCCACCTCGCGCTGTGCCGGGCGCATGGAGCATGCGAATGATGTCGGCCCTGTTGGCCGAGCCCAGCCGGCTCAGGAGTCCTGGACGAGCAGCCTGCCCCGGGTGCCGTCCTCGGACACGAAGGCGAACAGCCTCGGTGACGAACCGAGCCGGAGGACCGGGTGTTTCAGTTGTCGGGGTGGCAGCGGCTGGCTGCCGGTGACCGGTGGCAGAAAGCGGACTCGTCTTCACCTCGGCCGTGGGGACTGAGCCGGACGCGGCGAATGTGCGGCAGGAGATCCGTAAGGTCCTCGCCTGTGCCGCCCAGAAGCCTGGAACTGAGCTCAAGCCGCATGAGTGGACCACCCGGGAGACCCGGACGTCCTTCGTCTCGACCTTGTCCGATCGGAGCATCCCGCTCGAAGGGATCTCCCGGCTGGTCGGTCATTCCGGCACCGTGGATACCGAGGCGGTCTACCGAAAGCAGATCCGGCCAGTGATCCAAACTGGCGCGACGGCCATGGACGGCATCTTCGGTACGCCCCGGCCCCTGCCCCGCTCCCGCCCCCGGAGCGGTAGGCATGCGGATAGTCACGCACGCAGAAACAGGTGAGGCGCCTATCGAAGCCGATAGGCGCCTCACCTGCTGTTTTGGCTGTCGGGGTGGCGGGATTTGAACCCACGACCTCTTCGTCCCGAACGAAGCGCGCTGCCAAGCTGCGCTACACCCCGATCGCCGCCGGTCTCCCGGCGACATCGATTACTTTAGCCCACCGGCGCCCGGAGACGAAATCCGCTTTTTGTGCCGATCGGACGGCCGCCGTCCGTCACACGTCCCGGGCCGTCAAGGTCAGCAGGGTCGCCTCCGGGGGGCAGGCGAAGCGGACCGGGGTGTAGCGGTTGGTGCCGCAGCCGGCCGAGACGTGGAGGTAGGCGCGGTGGCCTTCGGCCGTGTGGCTGGAGAGGCCCTTCACGCGGTCCGTGTCCAGGTCGCAGTTGGTGACCAGGGCTCCGTAGAAGGGGATGCACAGCTGGCCGCCGTGGGTGTGGCCGGCCAGGATCAGCGGGTAGCCGTCCGCGGTGAAGGCGTCGAGTGAGCGCAGGTAGGGGGCGTGGACCACGCCGATGGAGAGGTCGGCGCCCGTCTCGGGGCCGCCCGACACCTCGGCGTAGCGGTCACGCCTGATGTGCGGGTCGTCGAGGCCGGTGAAGGCCAGTTCCAGGCCGTCGAGCTTGAGGCGGCCTCGGGTGTTGGACAGGTTCAGCCAGCCCGCGTCGTCGAAGGCGTCGCGCATCGGTTCCCACGGGTTGTGGACGACGCCGACGGCAGGGGTGTTCCCGTTGAGCCCGTGCTTGCCCGCGGCCTTCTCGAAGAGGTAGCGGGCGGGGTTGCGGAGCTTGGGACCGTAGTAGTCGTTGGAGCCGAACACGTACACACCCGGGAACTCCATCAGCGGGCCGAGCGCGTCGAGCAGCTCCGGTACGGCCTCCGGGTCGGAGAGGTTGTCGCCGGTGTTCACGACGAAGTCGGGGCGCAGCCCGGCCAGGGACTGCAGCCAGGCGCGCTTCTTGCGCTGGCCGCTGACCATGTGGACGTCGGAGACCTGAAGGACGCGCAACGGGCGTGCCCCGTGCGGGAGTACCGGGATGGTGACCCTTCGCAGGCGGAACGACCGGGCCTCGAATCCGGCTGCGTAGGCGAGACCGGCGGCGCCGGCCGCGGCGGTGACCGCCGTGATTTTCAGGGGTACTCCGTAGCGTGCGCGCATGCGCCCATCGTCGCAGACGGTGCGTGTCCACAGGAAAACCGGCGGGCGGTGGGCACCCCGCACCTGCCACAATCACCCCATGACCACGCTCAAGTCCAAGCTCAAGGAAGACCTCACCACGGCCATGAAGGCGCGCGACGAGCTGACCTCGTCGACGCTCCGGCTGACCCTCACCGCGATCACCAAGGAGGAGGTCGGCGGCAAGACGGCCCGCGAACTCTCCGACGACGAGGTGCAGAAGGTGATCGCCAAGGAGGCCAAGAAGCGCCGCGAGGCGGCCGAGGCCTTCGCCAAGGGCGGCCGGGCCGAGCAGGCCGAGCGGGAGAAGAGGGAGGGCGAGCTGCTCGACGCCTACCTCCCGCAGCAGCTGAGCGACGACGAGCTGACCGCGATCGTGGCGTCCGCCGTCGACGAGGCGAAGTCCGCCGGGGCCGAGGGGCCGCGTGCCATGGGCGCCGTCATGAAGATCGTGAACCCGAAGGTCGCGGGGCGCGCCGAGGGCGGCCGGGTGGCCGCCACGGTGAAGAAGCTGCTCGCGGGCTGAGGCCGCGCGGTTCAGCAGGCAGACATGAAGGTGGGGGGGGCCCCCCGCCCCGGCCGCCCACCCCCCAATAAAAACAGTTACGGGGCGGGCCCGGGGC
>NZ_JBEOVJ010000139.1:0-10584 GCF_040295435.1 Streptomyces sp. NPDC002809 | reverse complement strand
TGTCCCGCCCCCCCCCCCCGGCCCCCCGCGGCGCGTCCTACCGCCCCCCGCCCCAGCCGCTGCCCCCCTCCCACCCCGGGCCCGGGGGGGGGGGCCCCCCCCCCGCGGGGGCGGCCCCCCGCCCACGCGCGCGCGGCACGGCAGGATGGGCGCCCGTGACCGTCATCCATGTCCCCGGTTCCAAGTCCGTCACCGCGCGCGCCCTCTTCCTGGCCGCCGCCGCGAACGGCACCAGCACCCTCCTGCGCCCCCTGCGGTCGGACGACACCGAAGGCTTCGCCGAAGGGCTCACCACCCTCGGCTACGAGGTGGTGCGGGAGGCCGAGGCCTGGCACATCACGGGCCGCCCGTCCGGGCCCGCCGCCACCGAGGCCGACGTCTACTGCCGGGACGGCGCGACCACGGCCCGGTTCCTGCCGACCCTGGCGGCGGCCGGCGCCCGCGGCAGCTACCGCTTCGACGCCTCCGTCCAGATGCGCCGCCGCCCGCTGGCCCCGCTCACCGAGGCGCTGCGCACACTCGGCGTCGACCTGCGCCACGAGGCCGCCGAGGGCCACCACCCCCTGCGCATCGAGGCCGCCGGCATCAAGGGCGGCGAACTGACCCTGGACGCCGGGCAGTCCAGCCAGTACCTCACCGCGCTGCTGATGCTCGGACCGCTGACCGCGGAGGGGCTGCGGATCACGGTCACCGATCTGGTGTCGGCGCCGTACATCGAGATCACCCTCGCGATGATGCGGAGCTTCGGCGTCGAGGTCACCCGCGGCGGCCCGGGCGACACGGTCTTCACGGTGCCGCCCGGCGGCTACCGGTCCACCACGTACGCCATCGAGCCCGACGCCTCCACGGCCGGCTACTTCTTCGCGGCGGCGGCGCTCACGGGCCGTGAGGTCACCGTCCCCGGCCTCGGACAGGGCGCCCTCCAGGGGGATCTGCACTTCGTCGACGTGCTGCGCCGCATGGGCGCGGACGTGCACATGACGGCCGACGCCACGACGGTCCGCTCCACCGGCCCGCTCCGCGGCCTCACCGTCAACATGCGCGACATCTCCGACACCATGCCCACACTGGCCGCGATCGCTCCCTTCGCCTCGGGGCCGGTCCGCATCGAGGACGTCGGCAACACCCGGGTCAAGGAGTGCGACCGGCTGGAGGCGTGCGCCGAGAACCTCCGGCGGATGGGCATCACGGTCACCACCGGCCCGGACTGGATCGAGATCCTGCCGGGCACCCCGCGGCCGACGGAGATCGCGACCCATGGCGACCACCGCATCGTCATGTCCTTCGCCGTCACCGCTCTGCGGACGCCCGGCATCACGTACGACGACCCCGGCTGCGTACGCAAGACGTTCCCCCGGTTCCACGAGGTCTTCGCCGGGTTCGCGGAGCTCCTGAACGGGTAGGGCCGCGGGCCGGAACGACCTCCGGGCGCGAGCCGGTGCGGGGCGGCTAGGCTGCGCGGCATGATGTCCGCCTCCGACGTGCTGTCCGTCCTGTCCGTGGTGCGCGAGGCCGGTGCGGATGTGGTGATCGCCGGAGGCTGGGGTATCGATGCGCTGCTCGGTGAGGAGACCCGCGGCCACAAGGATCTCGATCTGCTGCACCGCCGTGAGCAGGAGCCCGCTCTCGTCGCCGCCCTGACGGCGGCCGGATACGCTCAGACGCTCGACTGGCGCCCCGCACGGTTCGTCCTCAGCCACCCGTCCGGGCTGGAAATCGACCTGCATCCCTTGCAGTTCGCCCCCGACGGGTCGGCGGTCCAGTCCTCGCTCGATCCGCAGAAGCCGTTCCGCTACCCGGCGGAGTGCTTCGTCACCGGAACCATCGGGGGGACGCGGGTGCACTGCATCTCGGTCGGGCAGCAGGTCGAGTTCCATCAGGGATACGAGCCCGGCGAGGCCGACCTGCACGACATGGACCGGCTCCGCAGGGAGTTCGGTGTGGCCACACATTTCTGAGCCGCCCGGCCGGTGACCTCGACCGACGGCATGCGGCACGATCGGGCACCGGCCCACGCGCACGACGAAGCACCAGGGGAAACGGGGACCAGGGAAATGGGGACAGGCATGTACGGGGTGAGGAACCTGCGGGGCGGACTGCGCCGGCCGGCGGTCGTGGGGATGGTGGCCGCGATGGCGCTGGGCATGTCCGCCTGCGGCAGTGACGACGACAGCCCGGCCGGCTCCGCCGGTGCGAAGAAGGACGGCAAGGCCTCGGCCGCGCCCTCCGCGCCCGCGGCACCCGACGAGGCACGCCTGAAGGCCGCGTCCTTCACCGACGGCGAGAAGGTCGGCACGTACACGGCGTCCGAATACGTCCTCGACGGCCCGTTCGGCGACGCGTACACCGCCGTCCCCGACGGCTGCCAGCCGCTGGTCAGCCTCTCCGGCGAGGTCAGCGACCCGGACCCGGCCGCCCAGGTCCAGCGCCAGGTCGACGTCCCGGACAAGATGCTCGGCGTCACCGTCGACGTCACCCTGCGCAGCTACGCGAAGGGCGGCGCGGCCACCGTGATGAAGGCCCTCGACAAGGCCGGCCGTGACTGCGCCGGCGGCTTCACCGAGCAGCGGGCCGTCGCGGCCGCGAAGTACCTGAAGGTCGAACCCGCCAAGGCCCCCGCCTTCGCGGCCGAGGCCGACGAGGCGAAGGCGTACCGCTTCACCATCCTCGACGTGAAGGGGAAGGAGAAGCTGTACGAGTACCTGACCGTCGTGCGCTCCGGTTCCACGACGCTCGCCTTCCGGGCGGAGATCATTTCCACCGAGGACATCGGCGGGGTGCCACCCGAGGTCATGGCAGCCCAGTGGGCCAAGTTCCGTGCGGCGAAGGGCTGAGGGCTCGATGAGCGAACAGCGACGACGCGGCGCGAGGGGCGCGCTGTCCACGCACACAGCCGATGCGGCCACAATGGGGGGCATGAGCGACAGCCCCGCCCCCCTCGCCGACCCGCACCTCGTCTTCGACGCCGTGGAAGGCCGCCGGGATCTCGTCATCCTCGGCTCCACCGGGTCCATCGGCACCCAGGCCATCGACCTGGTGCTGCGCAACCCCGACCGCTTCCGCGTGACCGCGCTCTCCGCGGCGGGCGGCCGGGTCGCCCTCCTTGCCGAGCAGGCACGCCAACTGAGGGTGCGCACGGTCGCCGTCGCCTCACCCGATGCGGTGCCCGCCCTGCGAGAGGCGCTGCGCAAGGAGTACGGGGAGGGGGAGCAGCCTCCCGAGATCCTGGCCGGACCCGACGCCGCGACGGAGCTGGCCGGCAGCGACTGCCACACCGTGCTGAACGGGATCACCGGCTCGATCGGCCTCGCCCCCACCCTGGCCGCGCTGAAGGCGGGCCGCACGCTGGCCCTCGCCAACAAGGAGTCGCTGATCGTCGGGGGTCCGCTGGTCAAGGCGCTCGCCGCCCCCGGCCAGATCATCCCGGTCGACTCCGAGCACGCCGCGCTCTTCCAGGCACTCGCGGCCGGCAAGAGGGCCGATGTGCGCAGGCTCGTCGTCACCGCGTCCGGCGGCCCGTTCCGGGGACGTACCAGGAGCGAGCTCGCGGACGTCACGCGGGAACAGGCACTCAACCACCCGACCTGGGCCATGGGTCCGGTCATCACGGTCAATTCGGCCACCCTGGTCAACAAGGGTCTTGAGGTCATCGAGGCGCACCTCCTCTACGACATTCCCTTCGACCGGATCGAGGTCGTGGTCCACCCCCAGTCGTACGTCCACTCCATGGTGGAGTTCACCGACGGCTCCACCCTCGCCCAGGCCACCCCGCCCGACATGGGCGGACCGATCGCCATCGGCCTCGGCTGGCCGCAGCGCGTCCCCGACGCGGCGCCCGCCTTCGACTGGACGAAGGCCTCCACGTGGGAGTTCTTCCCGCTCGACACCGAGGCCTTCCCTTCCGTCGGGCTCGCACGGCACGTGGGCACGCTGGGCGGCACCGCACCGGCGGTGTTCAACGCGGCGAACGAGGAGTGCGTGGACGCGTTCCTGGCCGGGCGGCTGGCGTTCAACGGCATCATGGACACGGTCACGGCGGTGGTGTCCGAACACGGAACGCCTCCGGCGGGAACTTCGCTGACGGTCACGGACGTCCTTGAAGCGGAGGCCTGGGCACGGACCCGGGCCCGGGAACTCTCGGCCAAGGCCACCGCGGAGGCGCGCGCATGAGTATGACGACGATCCTGCTGACGATTCTCGGCATCGCCGTCTTCGCCGTCGGCCTGCTGTTCTCCATCGCCTGGCACGAACTGGGCCACCTGTCGACCGCGAAGCTCTTCGGCATCCGCGTCCCCCAGTACATGGTCGGCTTCGGCCCGACCGTCTGGTCGCGGAAGAAGGGCGACACGGAGTACGGGATCAAGGCCATTCCGGCAGGCGGCTACATCCGCATGATCGGGATGTTCCCGCCGGGACCGGACGGGAAGCTGGAGGCACGCTCCACCTCACCGTGGCGCGGCATGATCGAGGACGCGAGGTCCGCCGCCTTCGAGGAGCTGGAACCGGGCGACGAGAAGCGTCTCTTCTACACGCGGAAGCCGTGGAAGCGCGTCATCGTCATGTTCGCCGGCCCGTTCATGAACCTGGTCCTGGCCGTGGTGATCTTCCTCGGCGTCGCCATGACCTTCGGATTCCAGACGCAGACGACGGACGTCGCCGGTGTCCAGAAGTGCGTGATCTCGCAGAGCGAGAAGCGGGAGACCTGCAAGAAGTCCGACCCGGTCTCGCCCGCGCAGGCCGCCGGTCTGAAGGTGGGCGACAAGATCGTCGCCTTCAACGGCCAGAAGATCGACGAGTGGTCCGTACTCTCCGACAAGATCCGCGACACGATCGGCCCCGCGACCATCACGGTCCAGCGCGACGGCCAGGAGAAGACCCTCCACGCCGTACTCAAGAAGAACGCCGTGGCGAAGAAGGACTCCGACGGTGAGGTGATCCCGGGGGAGTACGTCTCCGCGGGCTACCTCGGCTTCGCGGCGCAGACGGAGATCATCCCGCTCTCCTTCGGCGATTCCGTCGTCCGCATGGGCGACATGATCGAGAACGGCGTCGATTCGATCGTCGCCCTGCCGTCCAAGATCCCCGACCTCTGGGATGCGGCCTTCAGCGACGGCGAGCGGGCGGCCGACTCCCCGGTGGGTGTCGTCGGCGCCGCCAGGATCGGTGGCGAGGTGATGACGCTGGACGTACCCGCGCAGAACCAGATCGCGATGATGCTGTTCCTGCTGGCGGGCTTCAACCTCTCGCTGTTCCTCTTCAACATGCTGCCGCTGCTGCCGCTCGACGGCGGCCACATCGCGGGGGCGCTGTGGGAGGCGCTGCGCCGGAACGTGGCGCGCGTCTTCAAGCGCCCCGACCCCGGCCCGTTCGACGTCGCCAAACTGATGCCGCTCGCCTATGTGGTCGCCGGGGTGTTCATCTGCTTCACCCTGCTCGTCCTGGTCGCCGACGTCGTCAACCCGGTCAAGATCTCCTGACCGGGACGTACACGGGGGCGCATGTACCCCGAGTGACGGCGGATGTGCACGGTGCGTCCGGGAGCCCATATTTTGCACGGGCACTCGGACGCGGTGTGCTTCACGCCGTGCTCGGTGCCGTAACCTCGAAGGCCGGAGCCCGCCGACTTCGGGACCTTGATCCACACCTTGGGGATGCTCAGCGCATGACTGCGATTTCTCTCGGAATGCCCACCGTTCCGACCCAGCTCGCCGTACGGCGGGTCAGCCGCAAGATCCAGGTCGGGTCGGTGGCGGTCGGTGGGGACGCGCCGGTTTCGGTGCAGTCGATGACGACGACGCGTACCTCCGACATCGGTGCCACGCTGCAGCAGATCGCGGAGCTGACGGCCTCGGGCTGTCAGATCGTGCGGGTGGCGTGCCCGACGCAGGACGACGCGGACGCGCTCGCGACGATCGCCTCGAAGTCGCAGATCCCGGTGATCGCCGACATCCACTTCCAGCCGAAGTACGTCTTCGCCGCGATCGACGCGGGCTGCGCGGCGGTGCGGGTGAACCCCGGGAACATCAAGCAGTTCGACGACAAGGTCAAGGAGATCGCGCGGGCGGCGAACGACGCCGGGACGCCGATCCGGATCGGCGTGAACGCGGGTTCGCTGGACGCGCGGCTGCTGAAGAAGTACGGCAAGGCGACTCCTGAGGCCCTGGTGGAGTCGGCGCTGTGGGAGGCGTCGCTCTTCGAGGAGCACGGCTTCCGGGACATCAAGATCTCGGTGAAGCACAACGACCCGGTCGTGATGGTCAACGCCTACCGGCAGCTCGCCGCGCAGTGCGACTACCCGCTGCACCTGGGCGTGACCGAGGCGGGCCCGGCGTTCCAGGGCACCATCAAGTCGGCCGTCGCCTTCGGCGCCCTGCTCAGCGAGGGCATCGGCGACACGATCCGGGTCTCGCTGTCTGCGCCGCCGGCCGAGGAGGTCAAGGTCGGGCTCCAGATCCTGGAGTCGCTGAACCTGAAGCAGCGCCGACTGGAGATCGTGTCCTGCCCGTCGTGCGGCCGTGCGCAGGTGGACGTGTACAAGCTGGCCGATCAGGTGAGTGCGGGCCTCGAGGGCATGGAGGTGCCGCTGCGGGTCGCCGTCATGGGCTGTGTCGTCAACGGCCCCGGCGAGGCGCGCGAGGCCGACCTGGGCGTCGCCTCGGGCAACGGGAAGGGCCAGATCTTCGTCAAGGGCGAGATCATCAAGACGGTGCCCGAGTCGAAGATCGTCGAGACCCTCATCGAGGAAGCCCTCAAGATCGCCGAACAGATGGAGAAGGACGGCATCGCCTCCGGCGAGCCCGAGGTCTCCATCAGCTGATCCCATGACACCCACGACAGCGCCCCGCCGGAGGATCCCTCCTCGCGGGGCGCTGTCCGTGAGCCAGGTCACCGGCATCCGCAGAAACGGTTCACAGCCACGAGCGGCGCCTCCCAGCCTCTTTGGGTACAGTGCGGAAATCAGCAGACCGCATGGTGAGGCCCCCTCGTGTTGACGCAGACCACCACCCGGGTCCTCGAACCCAGCGACCTCGGCGCCGCCCTCGCGGTGCTGGAGAGCGAACCCGTAGCCAACGCCTTCGTGACCTCCCGGGTCCAGATCGCAGGCCTCGACCCCTGGCGCCTCGGCGGCGAGATGTGGGGCTGGTACGCCGACGGCCGCCTGCGCTCGCTCTGCTACTCGGGGGCCAACCTCGTCCCCATCTGCGCCACCCCCGAGGCCGTCCGTGCCTTCGCCGACCGTGCCCGCAGGGCCGGCCGCCGCTGCTCCTCGATCGTGGGCCCGG
Organism: Streptomyces sp. NPDC002809; assembly: GCF_040295435.1. Lineage (NCBI taxonomy): Bacteria > Bacillati > Actinomycetota > Actinomycetes > Kitasatosporales > Streptomycetaceae > Streptomyces > Streptomyces sp. NPDC002809. The sequence continues at coordinate 3,301 of NZ_JBEOVJ010000139.1, read as the reverse complement.
CCGGACCCACCGCACAGCTGTGGCGGCTCCTCGAGCCGGGCTGGGGCCCCGCCCGCGAGGTCCGGGCCAACCAGCCGCTCATGGTCACCGAGAGCCCCTCCGCCGACGTGGCACCCGACCCGCTGGTCCGCCGCGTCCGCAAGGACGAGGTCGACGTCCTCATGCCTGCCTGCGTCGCCATGTTCACCGAGGAGGTCGGCATCTCCCCGCTCGCGGGCGACGGCGGACTCCTCTACCAGGCCCGCGTCGCCGAGCTCGTCGGCGCCGGCCGCTCCTTCGCCCGGATCGAGGACGGCAAGGTCGTCTTCAAGGCGGAGATCGGCGCCACCACCGCACAGGCCTGCCAGATCCAGGGAGTCTGGGTCGCCCCCGAATTCCGTGGCCGAGGCCACTCCGAGACCGGCATGGCGGCCGTCCTGCGGTACGCGCTGGCCGATGTCGCACCGATCGTCAGCCTGTACGTGAACGACTACAACACCCCCGCGCGCAAGGCGTACCGCCGCATCGGCTTCCGTGAGACCGGAGCGTTCATGAGCGTGCTGTTCTGATCCCGCCGGCCAGTCCCCGCCCGTACCCCGCACCCGGCCACGGACAGTAGGGTCTGCTCATGGCAGCAGCTTCCGGGGGCGGCCCCCACACTCCCAGCGTCCGGATCGAACCGATCGATCTTGCCGCGCGCGTGGACGAGGCGCTCGCCGTGCAGGCCGTCGCCTTCGGACTCGGACCCGAAGAGATCGAAGTGCGCCGCCACATCGTCCTCAGACATCTCGACCACCCCCGCGCCCGCGCGCTCGGCGCCCTGACCCCGGACGGCGCCCTCGCCGCGTTCGTCTACGGCATGCCCAACGAACGAGGCCACTGGTGGTCCACCGTCGTCGAGCCCTACCTGCGGGCCACCGGCTCGGCCGGCTGGCTCGACGACTCCTTCGTGATCACCGAGCTCCATGTCCACCCGGAGTTCCAGAACCGCGGCATCGGGCGCGCCCTCATCACCACCATCACGGACGCCGTCGACCAGCCCCGCTCGATCCTCTCCGCGATCGACACGGAGAGCCCGGCCCGAGGTCTGTACCGCTCGCTCGGCTACCGGGACCTCGCCAGGCAGGTGCACTTCCCCAGCGCTCCCACGCCGTACGCGGTCATGGGAGCACCGCTTCCACTGCTCCGCCGCGGGCACGCCTGAGACCGGCCGGCACATGGGGGGGGCGGCGTCGCGGGGCCGGGCACGCCCGCACGCCCATCCGCCGCGTTGTCGTCGGCCGGCATGGTCCCCGAGCCCCCGAGCCCCGAGCCCCCGAGCCCCGACCCCCCGGCTCCGCCCCGTCAGGGAGGGCCCATTCGCCATGTTCCGGCCCTCCGTCCCGCAGCTGCGCGCACCCAGCTCGGCTCCTTCCTGCACCCCCGTGTGCCGGCCGGTCCGAGGCAATCGATTTCCGCCCGCCCCCGCCACCCGGCTAACCTCCTGCACATCACCCTTCCGAGCAGGAGTTCATCATGGCCCAGGTCCAGCGCATGTCCCGATTGATGATCAAGACACTGCGCGACGACCCGGCGGACGCCGAGACGCTCAACCACAAGCTCCTCGTCCGCGCCGGTTACGTACGCCGCACCGCGGCCGGAATCTGGTCCTGGCTGCCGCTCGGCAAGAAGGTCCTGGAGAACATCACCCGCGTCGTCCGCGAGGAGATGGACGCCATCGGCGGCCAGGAGGTCCTGCTCCCCGCGCTGCTCCCCAAGGAGGCGTACGAGGCGAGCGGCCGGTACGACGAGTACGGCGACCTGCTGTTCCGGCTCAAGGACCGCAAGGGTGCCGACTACCTCCTCGGCCCGACGCACGAAGAGGTCTTCACCCAGGTCGTCAAGGACATGTGCTCGTCCTACAAGGACCTGCCCGTGATCCTCTACCAGATCCAGACGAAGTACCGCGACGAGGCCCGTCCCCGCGCCGGTGTGCTGCGCGGCCGTGAGTTCCAGATGAAGGACTCGTACTCCTTCGACACCACCGACGAGGGTCTCGCCGAGGCGTACCAGCTGCACCGCGCCGCATACATCCGGATCTTCGAGCGGCTCGGCCTCGACCACCGCATCGTCTCCGCGGTCTCCGGCGCCATGGGCGGCTCGGCGTCCGAGGAGTTCCTCGCGCCCGCCCCGGCCGGCGAGGACACCTTCGTCGACTGCCCCAACTGCGACTACGCCGCCAACACCGAGGCCGTGACCTACAGGGCGACCCCGGTCGACGGCTCGGCGACCGCCGCTGTCGAGGAGCTGGACACCCCCGACACCCCGACCATCGAGACCCTCGCCGCCCACCTCGGCGTCCCGGCATCCGCCACCCTGAAGAACCTCCTGGTCAAGGTCGACGGCGAGATCGTGGCCGTGGGCGTGCCCGGCGACCGCGAGGTCGACCTCGGCAAGCTCGGCGAGCACCTCACCCCCGCCGTCGTCGAGCTCGTCACCGCCGAGGACTTCGTGGGCCGCCCCGACCTGGTCCGCGGCTACGTCGGCCCGCAGGGACTTGAGAAGGTCCGCTACATCGCCGACCCGCGCGTCACCGCCGGCACCGCCTGGATCACGGGTGCCAACAAGGAGGGCAAGCACGCGAAGAACGTCGTCGCGGGCCGTGACTTCGAGGTCGACGACTACCTCGACGTCGTTGTCGTCGAGGCGGGCGACCCCTGCCCCAACTGCGGTGCCGGCCTCCAGGTGGACCGTGCCATCGAGATCGGTCACATCTTCCAGCTCGGCCGCAAGTACGCCGACATCTTCTCCCTCGACGTGCTCGGCCAGCAGGGCAAGCCCGTCCGCGTCACGATGGGCTCGTACGGCATCGGCGTCTCCCGAGCGGTGGCCGCCCTCGCCGAGCAGACCGCTGATGACAAGGGCCTGTGCTGGCCCCGCGAGATCGCCCCGGCCGACGTCCACGTCGTCGCCGCGGGCAAGGCGCTCCAGACCGAGCTCGCCCTCGACGTCTCCGAGAAGCTGAACGCCGCCGGCCTGCGCGTCCTGGTCGACGACCGCCCGGGCATCTCGCCCGGCGTCAAGTTCACCGACTCCGAGCTCATCGGCGTCCCGAAGATCCTGGTCGCCGGCCGCCGCTCGGCCGAGGGCGTCCTGGAGCTGAAGGACCGCCGCACGGGCGAGCGCGAGGAGCTCACCGTCGACGAGGCGATCGCCCGTCTCACCGAGCAGGGCTGACCACCACCCCGCCGTACGCCGGAGGGCGCCGCACGGACATCCGTGCGGCGCCCCCCCGCGGACGGGCGCGACACCCCCCCCCCCAACACCAGCGGGACGTAGCCCA
>NZ_JBEOVJ010000138.1:0-10906 GCF_040295435.1 Streptomyces sp. NPDC002809 | reverse complement strand
GGGGGTGAGGTGCTGGTCCCGCGGCTGGTCGAGGTGGGTGCGGGTGACACGGCGCGGGAGCTCCCGGACGGTGTGGGTGACGGTGTGGTGTTGGTGACGGGTGGTACGGGTGGTCTGGGTGGTTTGGTGGCTCGGCATCTGGTGGAGGCGCGCGGGGTGCGGCGTTTGGTGCTGGCTGGGCGTCGCGGTGCGGATACTCCGGGGATCGAGGAGTCGCTGGCTGATGTGCGTGGGTTGGGTGCTGAGGTGTCGGTGGTGGCGTGTGACATGTCCGACCGTGGCGCGGTCGAGGGTCTGTTGGAGGGTGTGGGTGCGGATCTGGTGGGTGTGGTGCATGCGGCGGGTGCGGGTGACAACGGCCTCGTCGGGTCGATGGACGGGTCCCGGTTGGATCGGGTGCTGGGTGCGAAGGCGGATGGTGCCTGGTATTTGCATGAGTTGACGCGTGGGCGTGAGTTGGCTTTCTTCGTGATGTTCTCGTCGGCGGGTGGTTCTGTTCTGGCTGCTGGTCAGGCGAACTATGCGGCGGCGAACGTGTTCCTGGACGCGTTGGCGGTGCACCGCCGTTCCGAAGGTCTGCCGGCTACCTCCCTTGCGTACGGACTGTGGGACGTCGCCACCGGCCTGACCGAGGCCATCGACGACGACGCCCGTCTCATGGCGGCACGCGGCCTGCCCGCTCTCGCCCCGGCCGACGGGCTCCGGCTCTTCGACGCCGGCCTGCGCTCCGGACGGCCGGCGCTGGTGCCGCTCGCCGTCGACGTGGCGACCCTGAAGTCCAAGCCCGGCGCGCTGCACTCCCTTCTGCGGGACATGGTCCCCACCGAGGCCGGACCCGTGGTCCGGAACCGCACGAAGAGCGCAGACCCCGCCGTGCTCGTCGCCCGTCTCACCGGGCTGAGCACCGAGGACCGGGAGCAGGCCCTGCTGGACCTGGTACGCGGTCACGCCGCCGCCGTTCTGGGGCACTCGGGCGCCGAAGCGGTCCCGGCCGAGCGCGGATTCCTCGACATCGGATTCGACTCGCTGACGGCTCTGGAGCTCAGGAGCCGCCTGGGCGAGGTGACCGGCTGCCGGCTCGCGCCGACGCTGATCTTCGACTACCCCTCCGCCGCCGAGCTCGCCACGCACCTGCGCTGCACGCTCTTCGGCGACGACACCCCCGCGGATGACCTCAGCGCCGCCACCGCGGACGAGCTGTTCGACATTCTCGACGGCGAAGCGTAGGGCCGGTCCCGGCAGCCCTGTCGGGACCGGCACCAGGCGTTCACGTGAGCACCGACCGGAGACGAGGAGCGAGTGTGCTGAACCAGATAGTCGTCGTGGGCGCGGCGGCCGCAGGACTGACCGCGGTGGAGACGCTGCGTGCCAAGGGCTACGAGGGCGGGCTGACGCTCGTCGGTGACGAGCGCCATCCGCCGTACGACCGGCCGCCCCTCTCCAAGGAACTGCTGAGCGAGGACTGGGCACCGCCCAGCACCTGGCTGCGCAAGGAGGACGTGCTGGCCGGCGTCGATGCCGATCTGCGACTCGGCTGCCGGGCCACCGGCCTGGACCAGGCCGCCCGCACCGTCACCCTCTCCACCGGCGAGAGGCTGCCCTACGACGCGGCGATCATCGCGACCGGACTTCGGCCGCGCAGGCTGCCGTACGGGGACGGTCTGCGGGGCGTCCATGTCCTGCGTTCACTGGACGACGCGGTCCGCCTGCGCGAGGCGCTCCTGGCCGGACCCAAGGTGGCGGTGATCGGGGCAGGCTTCCTCGGGGCGGAGATCGCCGCCACGGCGCGCGGTGCCGGGCTCGACGTGACGCTGATCGACACGAACGACCAGCCGCTCGCACGCCAGGTCGGAGCCGAGATCGGCGGGCTCGTGGCCGGACTGCACCGCGACCACGGGGTGCGGCTCGTTCTCGGCGCGGATGTCGTGGGAATGGCCCGGGACGGCACCGCGGTCCGTGGGGTCCTGCTGTCGGACGGCACCGTAGTCGACGCCGATCTGGTCGTCGTCGCGATCGGCTCCGTACCCGCCGTCGACTGGCTCGCCGACTCCGGACTGCCCCTGGGGGACGGGGTCCTGTGCGACACCTACTGCCGGGCCGCCCCCGGGGTGTGGGCGGCGGGCGACGTCGCCAACTGGCCCCACCCGATGGTGGCCGGAGCCCGGGTCAGGCTCGAACAGCGGACCAACGCCGCCCAGCAGGCCATGGCGGTCGTCGCCAACCTGCTGGCCGGTGACGAGGGCGCGCGGCCGTACACCCCCGTGCCCTTCGGCTGGACCCATCAGTTCGGGGAGAAGATCCAGACCGTCGGCTGGTGCCCTCCGGACGCACGGACGGAGATCATCAGCGGGTCCACCGAGGACCGGGAGTTCGTCGCCGCGTACCACCGCGACGGGATCCTCGTCGGCGGGCTTGGCTGGAACAGCGCCCGTGGCCTGAGGCAGTGCCGGACGCTGCTCGGCCGGCCCTCGGCGGAGCTGGCCGCCACGGCGGCGGGCGTCTGACGCCCCCACCGGGAGGCGGGCGGGAACCGCCCGGTACGCCACCGCGTGCGGTGTCGTACCGTCTCCCCACCCCGGTCTCACACCGGCTCCGCGTACGGCGGACCCGAGGCGTATACGATGCTCTATGCGTGCGTGATACGCATGGGAAGGCTTCCGATGAAGGCAGGCACGAGATGACTACTGGTGAAGGAACGAGCTCGGAAGGCATCGGCCTGCCGAACAGCATCGCGGTGCTCTGGGAACTGCGGAACCGGGAACAGCGCACCGCGCGTACCGGTCTGAGTGTCGAGCGCATCGTGACGGCCGCGATCGAGTCGGCGGACGCCGACGGTCTTGCCGGGCTGTCCATGTCCCGTGTCGCCAAGAGCCTCGACTTCGGCACCATGTCGCTGTACCGCCACGTGTCGAGCAAGGACGAGCTGCGACAGCTGATGCTGGACATGGCCTACGGCACCCCGCCCCGTATCGACACGGCCGACGGGGACTGGCGGGACGGACTGGAGCAGTGGGCCCGCGCCTTCCAGGAGGTCTTCCACCGGCACCCCTGGATGCTTCAGATCTCGGTCAGCGGACCGCCCCTGGAGCCGGGCCAGCTCAGCTGGCTGGAGTGCGGCCTGCGCACCCTGGGCGGCACCGCGCTGCGGCCGGACGAGAAGCTTTCCGTGATGATGCTGATGATCGGGTACGTGCGCAACAACGTGCAGATGTCCCTCGGTGTCGTCACCCAGGACATCAGCGAGGCGGACCTGATGGCCAACTACGGCCGCGCGCTGGCCAAGTACGCCGACTCCGCGTCGTTCCCCGCTCTCGCCGAGCTGCTGGAGGCCGGGGCGTTCGACGAGCCCGAGGACGACTTCACCTTCGGGCTCCAGCGCGTCCTGGACGGTATCGACGTGCTGGTCCGCATCCGCAACGGCGAGAAGCCGCTCACCTGACGTGTCCACCGGCCGGGACCGCGAAGGCCCGGCCGGTGGACACGTGGGGTGTGCCGGTGCGGCCGGGGCCGGCGGAGCAAGCAGTACGGACGGCATGCGGACCGCACCTGCATGCGGAAGGGGGCTGGTTCCCCACCCGGCCGGGTGGGGAACCAGCCCCCTTCCTTCGCGTCCGGCGCCTCAGCCCGCGGTGGGCTGCATGCGCTTGGGGGAGGGCACCGTCGCCGGTGCGTCGATGTCGTACGGGTCGATCGGCTCGCCCGTCTCGATCGGTACCTTGCGCAGCAGTACGGCGACGATCGCCGCCACCACGACCATGGCGGCGGCACCGGAGAGCGCTGCCACCTGGAGACCGTGCGTGAAGGCCTCGCGGCTGGTGGCGAGCAGCTCGGCACCGATCGCGGCCGGCTGCTGGGCGGCGACGGTTGCGGCGCCGCCGATGGTGTTGCGTACCGCGTCCAGGGCCTCGCCGCCGAGACCGGCCGGGTTCACCGCGTTCATGTCGTGCCGGTAGATGGCGGAGCCGATGCTGCCGATCACCGCGAAGCCGAACGCGCTGCCGAACTCGGTGAACGTCTCCGAGGTGGCCGTGGACGATCCGGCGTGCTCCTTCGGTGCGGAGGTGACGACGATCTCCGCCGTGAGTGTCTTCGAGGCCGTCATGCCGGCCGCCATCAGGCCCACACCCACCAGCAGGACGGCGACGTTCGACTCCACAGTGAGGCGGCTGAGCACCCCGAACCCGACGGCCATCACGAGCATGCCGCTGGCGACCAGATAGACCGGCTTGACCTTGCGGGACAGGGCCGAGACGAGGCCGACCGCGATCCCGATCGCCGGCATCACCGCCATGGACCACAGGGCCGCCCGGAAGGGCGTCATGCCCAGCACCATCTGCAGGTACTGGTTGGTGAGGATGCTGACGCCCATGAACGAGAACATCACCATCAGGTTGGTCAGGATCGCCCCGGTGAAGCCGCCGTAGCGGAACAGCGAGATGTCGATGAGCGGGTGGGCCGTCATGCGCTGGCGCTGCACGAAGGCGATGAGCAGGACGGCGCCGACACCGGCCCAGATCGCGGACTCGCGGGACCAGCCGTCGACGGCGAGCTCCTTGAGGCCGTAGATGAACGGCATGATGCCCGCGATCGACAGGAACGCGCCGAGCACGTCCAGCTTGCCGCGCGAGGGGTCGCGCCGCTCGGGCAGCAGGATCGGGGCCAGGATCAGCACCAGCACCATCACCGGGGTGTTGATCATGAAGACCGAGCCCCACCAGAAGTTGTTCAGCAGCAGACCGCCCACGACCGGGCCCAGGGCCGCCCCGGTGGCGAGAGTGCCGCTCCAGGCGGCGATGGCCGACTTGCGCTGCTTTGAGTCGTGGAACATGTTGCGGATCAGGGCCAGGGAGGTCGGGGTCAGCGTCGCGGCGCCGAGCCCCAGCAGGGCGCGCGAGCCGATGAGCATCTCGGGGGTGTCCGCCGTCGCGGCCAGCGCGGACGCGACACCGAAGACCAGGGCGCCGATGATCAGGAGCTTCCGCCGCCCGAAGCGGTCACCCACCCAGCCCATCGTGATCAGAGCACCGGCCAGCACGAAGCTGTAGATGTCCATGATCCACAGCAGCTGGGTGGCGCTCGGCTTCAGCGACTCGCTGATGGGCGTGATCGCGAAGCCGAGTACCGAGATGTCAATGGCGATCAGCAGGGTGACCAGGACGATCACCACGAGGCCGAGCCATTCCTTGAGCCCCGCCCGGGGCTTGATTTCTGTCATGGCAAACGTCCATGCCTTCCTACCGTCATGACCCTGAGTACGTAACACGCTGAGCGTATCAGGTACGCGTTGGCGTGTCGCGTACTCATGCAGGGCCGGGCGGGCCCCGGAGCCCTGTCGCGCCAAGGCCTCAGTGCGTTCGGCCGAGCAGTTCCTGTGCGCGGTGCAGCAGTGCCCGGCGGTCGATCTTCCGATTGGTGTTGAGCGGAAATTCCGCGATGTGGAAGAAGTGCTGGGGGAGTACGGCCCGCGGGAGCGTGCGGCTCAGCTCACGGGCCAGGGCCACGGGCGGCACGGGCTCCCCGGTGTGGAACGCGGCCAGCGTGATCCCCTGCTCGGAGGGCACCGGTACCGCGACGGCGTCCTCCACCCCCGGGCACCGGCGCAGCGCCTCGTCGATCTCTGCCAGTTCGATCCGCACGCCGCGAACCTGTACCTGCTGGTCCAGCCGCCCGAGGTAGAGCAACTGCCCGCCCTCGCCCAGCCGGATCCGGTCGCCCGTCCGGTAGTAGCGGACTCCGTCCCGGTCGAGGAACCGGCCCGCGTCATCGGCCGGGTCCAGATACCCGGCGGTGAGCTGCGGACCGGATACACACAACTCGCCTTCCAGTGCGTCCGGTTCACCGTCCGAGCCGAGCAGCATCCACTCGTGCCCCGCGTGCACCGGACCGATCGGGACCACACCCGCGACCGAGATCCCGGGCGACGTCTCACGCGACCAGCGGTGCCGGGTGATGGTGATCGTCAGTTCGGTGGGGCCGTACAGGTTCTCGACGGCCGAACCCGGCGCCGCGTGCTGCCAGTCCGTCACGTCCTGACAGGTCACCGCCTCGCCCGCGAAGAAGCTCCAGCGCAACGAGGGCAGAACGCCGTCCGCCAGCTGGTCGGTGCGACGGACCAGGCTGATCACGCTGGGGGTGGAGAACCAGACCGTGATGCCCTGTTCGGCGACGAAGGCGGGGAGATCCCGGTACGCGCCCGCCGGAACGGCCACCAGCGTGGCGCCGGCGCCCCACGCGCAGAACAGGTCGAACATCGCGCAGTCGAAGTTCAGATCGAAGTTCTGGGAGAACACGTCGTGCGGACCGAAGTCGTACCGCGCGTCGAGCAGGCCGAAGTAGTGCGCGCCGTTGGCGTGCGTGACCGGCACGCCCTTGGGCCGGCCCGTGGAACCGGAGGTGAAGAGCACATAGGCGATGTCGTCGGGTGCGACCGGGCGGGGCCGCGCCAGACGTGCCGCCGGATCGGGGACGACCACCCCGTCGGCTCCGTCCGCGGTCCCGTCCAGCAGGGCGGGGAGCGTGACGCCCTCCGCACGCAGTTTCTCCAGCGCCGTGGCTGCCCCGGCGTCCACGATCAGCGCCTCGACCCCGGCCGCTTCGAGCATCCCGAGGGTGCGGAGCACCGGGAAGGAGGACTGCAGGGGAACCATCGGCACGCCGGTGAACAGGCAGGCCAGGATGCCCGTGTAGGCGTCGAGGCCCTTGCCCGCGAGCACGCCCACCGCGGCCGGACGCTCCGGGAGCGCGGCCAACAGCGAGCCCGCCCAGGTCAGCGCCCGGTCATGCAGCTCCTGGTACGTCAGCGAGGCGTCGCCGACACGGATGGCGACCCCCTGCGGGGACCGCGCGAGTCCGCGCAGGAAGCGGTCATAGAGGGCGTGGGCCGACGTCTGGTCCATGAGTGTTCCCCGGATGGCGGTGGATGGATGAGGTGGAGCGGTGCTCGATGCCCGCGAGTCCCCCGCCGGACACCGGACCGCCGAGCGGCTCGTACGGGGTTCCTCGACGGATCTCGGCGAGCGGGCGCGGCGACGCGGTGTCGGCGGTGGTGTGCGGCGGCCGGCCGGCTGCCGGGGCGGACTCGGGCGCACCGGGACGCGGCATCGGGCCCGCGACCCGCAGGAGGAACTCGGTGAGGTCGGCCCAGGAGCGGGTGGCCGGTGCGTGGTGCAGGGAGACCCGGGGATTCCTCGCGAGCCACTCGCGTACGTCCCTGGACCGCGCCGCTCCGTTCCCGTCCAGGAGTACGTGCAGCCTCGGGTAGGGATGGGCCTGGGCGACCGCGTCCAGGAGGTTCAGGAAGGTGGCCGGCGCGGAGGCCCTGTCGGCCCCCGGCCCGGCCCGGTCGAGCAGCAGGGGGCGGAGCCGTTCCTCGGGCCGGTGCCCCGGCCGGTCGTCCGCCCGCAGGACCACGGCGTTCCACGGCGCCGCGCGACACACACCGACGACACCGCGATGGGCGCCGGGCGGCAGAGGCGGCACGGCGGGCACCTGGAAGGTCTCGGGGCGTTCCGGGCGCACCCCCCACTTGCGCCACACGCGCGCCACCGTGGAGTGGGCGATCCCCAACTCGCCGGCGAGCAGCCGCGACGACCAGTACGGCGCCCGCAGCCGGGCCGGAGGCGTACCGCGGTCGCAGAGCGTGGCGACGAGCACCGCCACCTCGTCCACCGTCGCGGGGCGCCCCGGCCGGGGCAGATCACCCAACGCCTCGATGCCCGAATCCTCGTACCGCGTACGCCACTTGAGGACGGTCGGGCGGGAGACGCGCAGCACAGCGGCGACCTCCGTGTTCGAGACACCCCCCGCCGCGAGCAGCACGATCCGCGCCCGCCGTACGAGCCCGGCCGGCGCGGTCGACATGCGGGTCAGTGCCTCCAGCCGGGCCCGGTCGCCCTCCCGCAGGCGCAGGGCCGGGACGCTATGCATGGTCGCGACCCTCAGCGCAGACGTTGCAGCGAGTCCCAGAGAACGTCCGGGGTCTTGAATATCTCCAGGGAGAGCGCCTCGTCGCGGAAGTGCACGTCGTAAGCGGATTCGAGGCCCGCGAGCAGCTCGATCATGCCCAGTGAGTCGAGACCGAATTCACGCATTTCCATGTCGCCGGTGATCGGCTCGTCCGGCGGGAGGAAGGACATCTGCTTCCGAAGGAGAATATCGAACTGCTCATCCCACATGATGACTCCGGTTCAGGCGCGAAGGGGTGGATGGTTGTTCCGGGATCGCCGGACCGCACCGGCGCCCCGCCACAGAACTTCCTGCGGGCAGCGACGGAAGTACCGAGGAGACCGCCCGGCGGGTGGCAGTGCGGAAACGAATGGACGGGCCGGAACGGAGACGGGAAACAGCCGGCCGCCCACATGCCCGGCAGGAATGGGGTACCGGGCCCCGACGGTAGTCCCGGCGAGGCCGGACCAGTACCCCTACCCGCCCCTATGAAGGCGCCGTGCCGAAGCCGCCCTCGGCTGCGGGCGTGGCGCAAGCCGCTCGTGGCCGCGCCCTCCCTCGCAGGTGAGGACGGTCGGACGGGACCCCGGTCAGCCGTGCGCCGCCCACCGGGACCGTCCCATGACCCCACCCGGCTCTGGGGTGACCGGGGGTCGGGCAGGGGCCCGATTGTGGGGACCCCGGGCACGACTAAGGGGTGGGCAACAGGTCCGTCGGCACCGTAATTTTCCGAGTGGCCCCACTCTTCATTCTCTTGATTCCGCCATTCGCTCGGGTCCGCGGTCCGCTGAACGTCATGACACAGGAGGGCATGCTCGGTGAGTAACGAGGAAAAACTTCTCGAGTATCTGCGCCGGGCGACAGCCGACTTGCGCGACATGCGCAAAAGGCTCGCTGCCGCGGAACGCAAGTCCAGTGGCGAGCCGATTGCGATCGTGGGGATGGCGTGTCGTTATCCGGGTGGTGTGAGTTCTCCGGATGAGTTGTGGGATCTGGTGGCGGAGGGCCGGGACGGTGTGTCGGGGTTTCCGGTGGATCGTGGGTGGGATGTGGAGGGGCTTTACGATCCGGAGCCGGGGAAGCCGAATCGTACGGTGACGCGTGAGGGTGGTTTCCTGTATGACGCGGCTGATTTCGATGCCGGGGTGTTCGGGATTTCGCCGCGTGAGGCGTTGGGGATGGATCCGCAGCAGCGGTTGTTGCTGGAGGCGTCCTGGGAGGCTGTGGAGAGTGCGGGGATCGATCCCCTCTCGCTGAAGGGCAGCCGGACCGGTGTCTTCGCCGGCGTCATGTACCACGACTACGCCTTGGGCACCGAGGCCGCCGCCACGACCGGTGGCAGCCTCGTATCGGGTCGCGTCTCCTACACTCTCGGCCTCGAAGGACCGTCGGTCACGGTGGACACGGCGTGCTCGTCGTCGCTGGTGGCCCTGCACCTGGGTGCTCAGGCACTGCGGTCCGACGAGTGCTCGATGGTGCTCGTCGGTGGCGTCACGGTGATGCCGACGCCGGACATGTTCCTCTACTTCAGCCACCAGCGGGGCATGGCGAAGGACGGCCGCTGCAAGTCCTTCGCCGCCGATGCCGACGGCACCGGCTGCTCGGAGGGTGTCGGCGTCCTCATGCTGGAGCGCCTTTCGGACGCCCAGCGCAACGGTCACCCGGTCCTTGCGGTCGTCCGGGGAAGCGCGATCAACCAGGACGGCGCCTCCAGCAGCATGACGGCTCCGAACGGTCCGTCGCAGCAGCGGGTGATCCGCGCGGCACTGGAGGGCGCGGGGCTGACCGCCACCGACGTGGATCTGGTGGAGGCGCACGGGACGGGGACCCGGTTGGGTGATCCGATCGAGGCGCAGGCGTTGCTGGCGACGTATGGGCAGGGTCGGGCTGAGAACGATCCGTTGTGGCTGGGGTCGTTGAAGTCGAACCTGGGCCACACCCAGGCGGCTGCGGGTGTGGGTGGTGTGATCAAGGCGGTGCAGGCGATCCGCCACGGTGTGCTTCCGAGGACGTTGCATGTGGATGTGCCGACGCCGCAGGTGGATTGGGCTGCGGGTGCGGTGGAGTTGTTGACGGAGTCGCGTGCTTGGCCGGTGCGGGATCGGCCGAGGCGTGCGGGTGTGTCGTCGTTCGGGCTGAGCGGGACGAACGCGCACGTGATCGTGGAGCAGGCTCCGGCGGTGGAGGAGCCGGAGGTCGTTGCTGCGGCTGAACTGCCGGTGGTCCCGGTGGTGTTGTCGGCGCGGAGCGAGGCTGGGCTGTCGGCGCAGGCCGGGAAGCTGCTGAAGCAGCTGGACGCTTCTTCTTCTCTGTTGGATGTGGGTTTTTCGTCGGTGGTGTCGCGTGCGGTGCTGGAGCATCGCGCGGTGGTCCCGGCGTCGGACCGCGAGGAGTTGCTGCAGGGTTTGGCCGCGCTGGCCGAGGGGGGTGTGTCGGCGTCGGTGGTGCGGGGGTCGGTGCGGCCGGCGGGCAAGGCTGCGTTCCTGTTCACGGGTCAGGGTGCGCAGCGGCTTGGTATGGGCCGCGAGTTGTACGAAGCGTTTCCGGTGTTTGCGGAGGCGTTCGATGTGGTGCTCACGGAGTTGGATGCCCGGTTGGGTGCGAGTCTGCGTGAGGTGGTGTGGGGTGAGGATGCTGGTCTGTTGAACGGGACGATGTTCGCTCAGGCGGGGTTGTTCGCGGTGGAGACTGCGTTGTTCCGGTTGGTGGAGTCGTGGGGTGTGCGTCCGGACTTCCTGGTCGGTCACTCGGTCGGTGAGATCGCGGCCGCGCACGTGTCGGGTGCCCTTTCCCTGGCGGATGCTGCGGAACTCGTCGTCGCGCGGGGTCGGTTGATGCAGGCGTTGCCTGCTGGTGGGTCAATGGTGGCGGTGGAGGCGGCGGAGGCCGAGGTGCTTCCGCTGCTGAACGGTGAGGTGGGGATCGCTGCGGTCAACGGTCCGCGGTCCGTCGTCGTCTCGGG
>NZ_JBEOVJ010000137.1:0-11294 GCF_040295435.1 Streptomyces sp. NPDC002809 | reverse complement strand
CCCCGCCCTCCGTGTCCGGAGGGCGGGGGCATCGGCGTGCGTGCCCGTGTCCTGCCCGGACCGCGTACCGCCGGCCGTCGACCGGGAGCCCCGCGCCCACGGACCGAGTCCCCGCCCACGGACCGAGCCCCGCGCCCACGGACCGAGTCCCCGCCCCGTTGGGGACACGGCCACCCCATCCGCCGCCGGAAAATCCCCCCTCGCGCGCCACCTCCCGTGAGACTCTGCCGGCGGTCCACTGCCCGGGTCCCCGGGCGGTCTCCCCCGCGCCCCTTTCGCCGGCGCCTCACCGCCGTGGCCGGTGAGGCGCCGACGGCCTGTCTGACCTGGTGGCGGACGACGGCGGCGGGCCGGCTGCTGCGGGGCGACGACGCATCGCCGCGTCCGGTCGCCCAACGGACCGGATGCGCCTCGGAGTTCTCCTTCGCCCAGGCGTTCAAGCAGGAGTACGGAATGGCCCCCGGGCAGTACCGCCGCCAGGCGGGCTGACCAGCTCCGGGGGAGATTTATTTGTCGGAATTTAGTATGAGAAACTTCCTTTTGAAGGAGACGGTGACGCGTAACTTGCCGGTTCGAGCCGGGAATCGCCACCGCCCGACGAAGGGTGACACCGTGCACGAGCAAGTGGGAGCCGTACCGGCCGGTCCGGCAGGCCGCAGACTGACATGGCCGTGGTTCCTGGTCGTGGTCGTCGTGTACGTGGGCATCATCCAGGGCCTGGGCGCGCTGAGCGGTGTGGACACCGGTGACTCCGACAGCGCGTTCCCCACCGCCGAGTCCATCGTGCGCAACGCGCTGGTCCCGATCGGGGCGTCCATCGTGTTCGGCGCCGCAGTGGTCACCTGGCTCGGCTGGTGGGGCGAGGTCCTGCGATACCGCGCCCCGGTGCGGCGCTGGGTGCGGTGGGTACCGATCTCGATGCTCGCCGTCGCGCTGATCGGCATGAACTACGGACACCTCGCCGACCAGAGCCTGTCCCTCGTGGCGTCACTGCTGGTGCTCGGCGTCTTCGTCGGCATCGGTGAGGAACTGATGTTCCGCGGCATCGGCGTCCACGTCTTCCGCAGGGCCGGCTTCAGTGAGGGGAAGGTGGCCCTGTACTCCTCGCTGATCTTCGGCCTCGCGCACGTCAGCAATGCCATCGGCGAGGGAGCGCAGGCCGTCGTGCAGGCCCTCATCGTCTCGACCTCGGGCTACTTCTTCTATCTGTGCCTGCGCGTCGGCGGCGTCATCCTCCTACCCATGCTGGTGCACGGCCTCTGGGACGCCGGCCTGTTCTCCAACCTGGTGGGGGATGCACCCCAGGCGTCCGCGGGCACGGCCCTCTTCATCGTCCTCCAGGTCGTTCTGATCGTCGTGCTGTCCGTCAGGCGCCGCGCGGTCGAACCCGTCACGGACGCGCCGGCCGTCGGCGCATCCGCCCAACTGCCCCCGGTGAACTGACCCGGACGGCGACCCTCCGCGCCGAGCAGGCCCAGAGGCACTGGGACCCGAGTTGGGTCCTGGGGCCCATGACGGGGGAGCCTCCGCTCCGTAGCCTGGGGTGTCGTCATTCTGCCTGCGGGCAGTGCGGGTTGGGGGGCCAAGCATGTCTGCGACAGGTGGCATATCCGCGTACGGAGGGGTGGGGCCCGCGCCCGGGGCGGGGCGCCGCGCGCTGCCGCGCGCCATGGGTGCGGCCCGGCTGCTGCTGCACGTCCTCTTCGGCGCGACGCTGCTGGGCGGCGTCGGCCTGTTCGGCTCCGCGCTCGCCGCCGACGCGCTGGACGGCGTCGTGGTCGGCCTGCTGCTGTACGGGGCCGTCCCCGGAGTCGTGGGCTGGCTGCTCTCGCGGCGGGTGTGGACCGGCGGCCGGGGTGTGTGGGGCGGACTCGTCGCCGTACAGGTGTGGTTGATCATCGGTGGCGCGGCCAATGCCGCCGACGGGTCGATGCACGGCTTCACGCAGGTGTTCCTGCCGGTGCTGATCCTGGTGTTCCTGACCCGGCCGGAGAGCCGTGAGTGGTTCCGGCTCCCGGGGCGGGAACGGGAGGACAAGCCGGACTTCTCACTGCCCCACATGATCACCTGGCGCCGTGACCGGGGTCAGTCGACCCTGGAGTATGTCGGGCTGGTCATGCTCGTCGCGGCCGTCGTCGTGGCGCTGCTGCTGAGCGGCGTGGGCGGCCCGATGGCGGACCGTTTCCGGGCCGCGGTCTGCTCCGTCACGGGCACGTCCTGCCCGGCGACGGGTACCGGCGGCGACACGGTGAACGCGGGCGACAGCGCGGGCGGCGCGGACACGGGAGGCGCCGACGAGGGCGCCACGGTGGTCGGCGGCGCGGACGGGGGCGGTGCGGACGGCGGCGGTGCCGACGGCGGCGGCGCGTCCACCGGTACGGGCGGAGCGGGTGGCGCGGGAGCGGGCGGCACCACCGAGGGAACGACCGGCGGTACCGACAGCGGGGCCGGAGGCGCCGGGGGTTCCACGGGCGGGCCGGCCGGGTCCGACACCACAGGGGGACCGTCCGGATCCGACAGTACCGGCGGTACCGACAGCACCGGCGGTACCGACAGCACCGGCGGATCCGACAGCACCGGCGGATCCGACAGCACCGGCGGCGCCGACACCACCGGCGGCCCCGACGGGTCCGGCGCCGACAGGCCCGGCACGGAGACCTACCCGGAGACCGCCGCCGAACCCGAGGCCGCGTATGACGACATCCCCGCGTCCGGCGAGGAGGACGCGGGGGACTCCGGCGACTCCGGCGACGGGGAGGCCGAGGAGGACTGCGGCGGCTGGGGCTTCTTCGGCTGTGCCTGGGACCGTGGCACCCAGGTCGTCCAGGGCGTTTTCGTGGACGGCATCTGGGGCGACGTGACCGGGGTCATCGACCTCTTCAAGCCCTCGACCTGGTCCGGCATCGTCGACTACGGCAAGCAGCTCGGCAGTCAGTGGACGGACGACTCCAAGGACGCCGGAAGCAAGTGGGACAAGGGCGACTACTTCGGCGCGGTCGGCGACTGGGGCAAGGCGTCGTTCAACACCGTGGTCAAGGTCGGCGACGACATGTTCGTCGGTGACGACGTGCGCGAGCGCTGGAACAACGGGGAGAAGACCCGCGCCGTCACCGATGTCGTGTGGAACGTCGGCTCCCTCTTCATTCCCGGGTACGACGTCGCGAAGGTGATCGGCAAGACCAGCAGGCTCGGCCACATCGGCAAGATCGCCGCCGATGTGGCGGAGGCCGCCGAGGACGCGGGGGCAGCCTCGCGCAGGGCCCGCAAGGCGGCCGAGGCCGGCGACGTCGGCGGCGCCCGCAAGGCGGCGAAGGAGGCCGACGAGGCCGCGGACAAGGCCGAGGACTCGGCCCGCAGGACCGGCTGCTCCATCGCCTTCGGACCCCTTGGATCCAGGACCCGCTACGGAGGCACCGGCGTCGCCGGATCCGGAACCGGAGTGCTCGCCGCCGGCCCGCCCGGCCACGTGATCCTCGCCGACGACGGCTGCGACAAGGCGGCCGAGGCCAAGGCGAAGGAGGCCCGCGACCAGGAGCGTGCCGCCTGGACGGACAAGAAGCGCGCCGAGGAGGCCGACCGCGCGGCGAAGGCGCTGGAGAAGAAGAAGCCGTGGCCGGACGCCGCACGCAACGACACCTCCGACCCGCGGAACTACAACTCGCCCGACTGGGCCAAGGACCTGAAGGACCCGGAGCTCGGTTCGGCCGACGCGGGCGACGGGTACTGGGGGAGCCGCGACCGCAACCCCAAGCCCAACTGGAAGAACGAGTCGTGGCTCCGCTACCAGGAACAGATCACCGGCACCAACCGCGGCAAGGAGTACATCGTCGCCAACCCCAAGGAGGGCAAGCCTCCGGTGGAGTACGACGGCTGGGACTCCGGCAGGCAGACGTTCCTGGAAGCGAAGAACGGCTACAAGAGCTACCTCTCGAAGGGCGACAAGGGAACGCTCACCCCGTCCGGCCGGGAGAAGTTCGTCAAGGAGGCGACGGAGCAGGTCAACGCCTCCGGAGGGCGTCCGGTCGAATGGCACTTCTCCGATCCGGACGTCGCCAAGGCGGCCCGGAAGGCCTTCCGTGACGAGGGCCTTCCGATCAAGGTCGTCTACAGCAAGCAGAACCCGGAGACGAGCACGAGGAAGCCCGGGGCCTTCGACTAGCGCCGGGAGGGGCACTAGCCTGGGGCGCGCGCCGATCCGCGTGGGTTGCGGGCGGGACCTACGACGGCTCACGACGGTGGAGGCAGGACATGCGACGTGTGGTGCGGGGCTTCTGGGGACCCCGGAAGGAGTCGTCCCTGGAGCTCGCGGGACGCTGGAAGGCGATGCTGGACGCGCTGCCCGCACTGCTCCCGGAGGCCGGTTCCGCCCCGGCGGGGCAGCCGTGGACCTGGACCCACCACCACGCGTCCGGACGCCCCACGGAACTCCGGCCCGACGAGGCGGAACTGGCAGCCGCGCTGCAGGCCGACCACGACTCCCCGCAGACCTCGGACGGGGCGGGACTGAGCCTCGCGAGCAAGGGCGGACCGGGCTGGGAGGTCAGCCTCTCCGGGCGCGCCGGCGGTGAGTCGGAGTACGTGACCCAGGCCGTCGTGCTGACGGTGCTCTCCCCGGACGACGCCGAGGTCCCCGAGGCCGCGCTGCTCGCACTGATCGCGGACGTCTGGCAGCCGGACATCGGCGACGTGACCGACGACGACCTCCTCGACGCCCTGGAGGACGACGCCGGCTACGACTACACGCAGTCGCAGCTGTGCGTCGGCCGGCTCGGCTACCTCTCCCCGGGGCGCGCGGCGCTGGTTCCCGACGGGGTGGGTACGGCCCGCAAGGAGTTGCGCGAAGCGGGCGTGCTCCTCGACATCGCACCGCCGGGGGACGTCGAGCCCGTCGTGGACGCCTATGTGCGCCTCCGTGACGCCGGCGCGCTGGAACCCCTGCCCCGCCCGATGAACCGCACCGTCCTGTAGCGGGCCCCCCGCCGCGCCCGGCCGCACGGTGAGCCGGACCGCTTCGCCCCGCCAGGGGAATGGCGGGGACCCCGATGGGTGTTTCCCCCTGAGCGGAGGACCCCTCCGTGCTGCGGGAGCAGCCGCACGAGAGCCTGGAGAGCAGAAGAGTCATGCGCGTCGAGATCTGGAGCGACATCGCTTGTCCGTGGTGCTACATCGGCAAGGCCCGGTTCGAGAAGGGCCTGGCAGGGTTCGCCCACCGCGACGAGGTCGAGGTGGTGCACCGCTCCTTCGAGCTCGACCCCGGGCTCGCCAAGGGCGACACCGCGAAGGTCGTCGACATGCTGGCGCAGAAGTACGGCCGCACCCGTGAGGAGGCGCAGTCGATGGAGGCCAACGTCGCGTCCAACGCGCAGGCCGAAGGGCTCGGCTACCGAACGGAGGGGCGTGACCACGGCAGCACCTTCGACATCCACCGGCTGCTGCACCTGGCCAAGGCCCGCGGCCGTCAGGACGAGCTGCTGAACCTCGCCTACCGGGCGAACTTCGCCGAGGAGCGTTCCGTCTTCGACGACGAGGTGCTGGTCGAGCTGGCAGTCGAGGCCGGCCTCGACGCCGGTGAGGCGCGCGCGGTCCTCGCCGACCCGCAGGCGTACGCGGCCGAGGTGCGGGCCGATGAGCAGGAGGCGTCCGAACTGGGCGCCAACGCGGTGCCGTTCTTCGTGCTCGACCGGCGCTACGGGATCTCCGGCGGCCAGCCCGCCGAGGTTTTTGCCCAGGCGCTGGAGCAGGCGTGGAAGGACCGCCCGCTGACCGCGATCGGCGGGGACGCGGCAGCCTGCGACGCCGAGGGGGCGTGCGAAGTTCCGCAGGCCGGAAGCAACGCCTGACCGCCCTGCGCCGCACGCATAAGCATTACTTGGGTTCACCCCTTAACTCTTGGTGATTGACTATGAGTTAAGGGGGATTCAGGCTGGGCCCATGATGATCTCTTCGCTCAGCCGTGCGGTGGCCGCCGAGTTCGCGCCGGAGACCGCCTACCTCAACACCTCCACCTGCGGCCTGCTGCCCCGCCGCACCGTAGACGCGGTGAGAGCCCTCGCCGAGGGGAACACCACCGGCCGCAGGAACGGTGCGGGCGATTTCGAGGCAGTGGACGGGGCCAGGGACGGCTTCGCGCGGCTCGCCGGTGTCGACGCCGGCCGGGTCGCCGTCGGCAGCTCGGTCACCGTTCATGTCGGACTGATCGCCTGCTCGCTGCCTGCCGGGGCCGAAGTGCTGGCGCCCGAGGGGGAGTTCAGCTCGGTCGTCACCCCGTTCGCGGTGCGCGGCGACCTCCGGATGCGGTACGTCCCGCTCGCGGAACTGGCCGAGGCGGTGCGCCCCGAGACCGCGCTCGTCGCCTTCTCCTCCGTGCAGTCCGCCGACGGCCGCCTCGCCGACCTGGCCGCGGTCCGGGCCGCGGCCGCCGTCCACGGAGCCCGCACGCTGTTGGACGCCACCCAGTCCGCCGGCTGGCTGCCGCTCGATGCCGGCGCGTACGACTACACGGTCGCGGGCGGCTACAAGTTCCTGCTCTGCCCGCGGGGCGCGTCGTTCCTCACCGTCACCGAGGAGGCGCAGCAATCCCTGCCGCCGGTCTTCGCCGGCTGGGTCGCTGCCGAGGACCCGTGGGGCAGCACCTACGGGCCCGTCGCCAAGCTCGCCCCCGATGCCCGCCGCTACGACGAGCCGCCCGCCTTCCTCTCGTACCACGGTGCCGAGCACTCCCTCGCGCTGCTCAACGAGATCGGCGTCGAGACCATCCACGACCACGCCACCGGGCTCGCCGACCGCTTCCGCGACGGACTGGCCGGGCTGGGGCACGAGGCCCTGCCGGCCCCGACGGCCGTCGTCGGGGTGCCGGGGCTCGGTGACCGGGCGGCGGAACTTGCGCGGGCCGGGGTGATGGTCTCCAACCGCGCCGGCAATCTGCGGGCGGCCTTCCATCTGTACAACACCGAGGCGGATGTGGACCGCGCCCTGGACGCACTCTCCGGCTGAGGTGCTGCCGCCGCCCGACGGGCGCGCCGGTCAGCGGTTCTCCGGGCAGTCCGCCGTCTCCCGGCAGAGGTTCTCCTCGACCCTGGCCAGCAGCCTGGCCAGCTCCTTGCGTTCCCCCGGGTCCAGGCCGGCGAGGGTGTGCTCCTCCAGATCCGTCCAGGACCGTTCCACGTCGGAGAGCAGTGCGCAGCTGTTGTCGGTGGCCTCGACCAGGACGGCCCTGCGGTCGGCCGGGTCGGGGCTGCGGCGGACGTGCCCGGACTGCTCCAGGCGCTGGAGCATCTTGGTGACCGTGGAGGGGTCCAGGTCGACCGCCTTGATCACCTCGGACTGGCGGACCGCACCCGCGTCCCAGAGGTACATCATCAGGAACTCCTGGCCGGGGTAGAGGCCCGCGCCCTTGAGCAGCTTGCCCGCCGCGATCCGGTGGAGCCGTGCGACCCGTGACACGGCATGGCTGACCGGGCCGCCGCGGGCGGCGCTCGGCAGCTCGGTACAGGCGGGATCGGGCGTCATGGGGAGCTCCTCGGTGGATGCGGGGCGGCTCTTCGGCTGCCGGACACGGATTCATTCCAACTTTACCTTGGTCGGCCAAGTAATCCGCTACAGTGACACTCGACGCAGATGCTTGGCCGACCACATAATTTTGCTTGGCCGACCATATATTTCCCTCGGTATTTCTTCGGGAGCCTTCGATGACCACCGCATTCGACCCGTTCGACCTGGCAGGCACGCAGCTCGCCAACCGCATCGCCCTGGCACCGATGACCCGCAGCCGGGCCGGCGAGGGCGGGGTGCCGACCGCGCTGGTCGCCGAGTACTACGCCCAGCGTGCCTCGGCCGGGCTCGTCATCACCGAGGGCATCCAGCCGTCGGTGGTCGGCCAGGGTTACCCCGGTACTCCTGGCCTGCACAGCGACGAACAGATCGCCGCCTGGCGCAAGGTCACCGACGCCGTGCACGACAGGGGCGGCAGGATCTTCGCCCAGATCATGCACGCCGGCCGCATCGGCCACCCGGTCCTGCTGCCCGACGGCCTCATCCCCGTCGGTGCCTCCGCGGTCGCGGCCACCGGACAGGTCTTCACCCACGAGGGCGCGAAGGACTTCGTCACCCCGCGCGAGCTGACCGACGCCGGGATCAGGGAGACGATCGCCGACTTCGCCGCCGCGGCGCGGGGCGCGGTGGACGCCGGCTTCGACGGTGTGGAGCTGCACGGCGCCAACGGATACCTGATCCACCAGTTCCTGGCCCCCAACTCCAACCTGCGCACCGACCGGTGGGGCGGTTCCGTGGAGGGCCGTATCCGGTTCGCCCTGGAGACCGTGCGCGCCGTCGTCGCCGAGATCGGCGCCGCCCGCACCGCGATCCGCCTCTCGCCCGGGAACCCGTACAACGACGTGGCCGAGTCTGCGCCGGAGGCCACGTACAGCGCGCTGGTGCGGGCCCTCGAACCGATCGGTCTCGCCTATCTGCACCTTGTCGAGGGCACGGCCGCCGACCGGACGCTGACCGAGTCGCTGCGCAAGCAGTTCAACGGCGCCCTCGTCCTCAACCCGGCGAGCGAGGGTGTGACCGGACCCGAGGCGCTGGCCCTGGTCGAGGAGGGCGTGGCGGACATCGTCTCGTACGGTGCGCTGTTCCTGGCCAACCCGGACCTGCCGGAGCGGCTGCGCGCGGGCGGCCCCTACAACACGCCGGACCGTGCCACCTTCTTCGGGGGCGACCACCGCGGGTACACGGACTACCCCGTGCTCGGCGCGTAACGACCGAACGGGCCGGCCGCGGCGCCGACCGGCACCGCGGCCGCCGCACGTCCCTACGCCGAGTCGCGCCGGACCAGTTCGGTGGGCAGTATCACCGCGGCCGGGTCCTCGCCGCCGATCTGGGCCAGCAGCACCCGTACCATCTCCGCGCTGATCCGGTCCCAGGGCTGACGGATCGTCGTCAGCGCCGGCCGGGAGTCGAGCGCCGCGGGGGAGTCGTCGAAGCCGCCCACCGCGACATCGTGCGGCACGCTCCGCCCGGCCTTCTCCAGTGCCGCGAGCACGCCCTGCGCCATCAGGTCCGAGGCGACGAACACCGCGTCCAGGTCGGGCGCCCGCTCCAGCAGCAGCGCGGCGGCCGCCTCGCCGCCCGCCCGGCTGTAGTCGCCCGGCGCGATCAGCGCGTCGTCGGCGGGCAGCCCGCACGCCGCGAGCATCTCGCGGTAGCCGGCCAGCCGCTCCACACCGCCCGGGGTGTCCGGGGGGCCACTGACCGTACCGATCCGGCGGCGCCCCGACTCGTAGAGGAAGCGCACCATGTCCCGGGCGCCGTCCCGGTCGTCGGCCGCCACATAGCTGACCTTCGACCCCTGCCCGAGCGGCTTCCCGCAGGCGACGAGGGGGACCCCGGCCTCGTACAGCTGCGCGGCGACCGGGTCACCCGAATGGCTGGAGACCAGCAGGACCCCGTCCACATGCCCGGCGATGTACCGCATGTTCCGGCGGCGCTCCGCCTCCGTGCCCGCGATCATCAGCAGCAGCGGGATGTCGTGCGCGGCGAGCGCGCTGGTGCAGCCGCGCAGCAGCACGTTGAAGTTCGGGTCCTCGAAGAACCGCTCCTGGGGCTCCGTGAGCAGGAACGCCACCGAGTCGGAGCGGCCCGTGATCAGCGACCTGGCGTGCCGGTTCACCGTGTAACCGGTCTTGCGGATAGCGGAGTTGACCGCTTCGAGCGCGGCCGGACTGACGTTGTGACCGCCGTTCAGCACCCGCGAGACCGTGCCGCGCGAGACTCCGGCCTCGCGGGCCACGTCATGGATCGTCGGCGCCCGGCGGCGTCCCGTACCGGTCTGTCCTGTGCGGCTCATGGTGCGTGATCTTTCATCAAGTGACGTCCTGACGGGGTCCGTCAGGACTTTACGTCCCCGAGTCCGTGGGGCGCGGAGAACTCCGTCGGCTCCGGCCCGCCGGACGGGATCCGAACCACCCGGAGTGTCGCCGCCGGCGCCGTTGTCGCCGCGGCCGGAGAACCAGGTGCTGTCCGGACACGACGCGGAGCCGCTGCCGGCAGCCTCCGGTTGTCCTCGGAAGGCCCGTCCGGCACTACGGCCGCGGGGTCTCCTCCAGCGGCGCCCCGTGCCACTTCCACGACGTCACGCGCTCGCGGCCCGGCAGGTCCGCGCGGCCGGTGGACCAGAGCAGTACGGTCCACCGGTCCTCGTCGGCCGGGGCATCGGGGAAGAGCCGGGCCAGCACCCGGTCGCACAGGTCCGCGGGCGGGGTCCAGCCGATACCGAGGCCCTCGGCCACGTCGTGCGCGTGCACCAGGGTCTCCACGACACCCATGGCGGCGAAGCCCTCCGCGTCCGAGGCCCCGAACACATGGTGGGAGCGGACGTCCGGAGCGGCGGTCCGCACCATCGCCGTCAGCAGCGCCCCATT
Organism: Streptomyces sp. NPDC002809; assembly: GCF_040295435.1. Lineage (NCBI taxonomy): Bacteria > Bacillati > Actinomycetota > Actinomycetes > Kitasatosporales > Streptomycetaceae > Streptomyces > Streptomyces sp. NPDC002809. Next base: position 873 of record NZ_JBEOVJ010000137.1, on the reverse strand, counting down.
GGCCTCCAGGGTCCGCAACAGCCCGGACGTACCCGCCGCCGGATCCGCGAAGACCGCGTTGCAGGGACCGCCATCGCGCCGCGGGGCCCAGTGGAACGGCACATCGGTGTCCCGCGACGAGGCGGGCGCGCCCAGCTGGACGGCGTACGCGAAGAGGTCGTCGCTCAGATGCTCCACGGTCTCCCAGCAGTCCCAGGTGAGCGTCCCCGCGGGAATGTGCCAGTCGTCCGCCGGTGACTCCTTGAACGCGGCCACCGCCAGCCCCACCGCCGACGTCACGTCGTCCGCGGTGACCGGCAGCCGCGTCCCGGTCAGCCGCGCCCGCTCGCGCGCACCGCACTCCACACAGAACTCGTTGCCCTCCGGATCGGCCAGAGTCACCCAGCCCCGCCCGTTCGGCCTGCGGTGATCGCCGACCAGGGTGGCGCCGAGTGCCAGCAGCCGCTCGACCTCCTCGTCCCGGGTGCGGTCGTCCGGCTGGACGTCGAGATGGATGCGGTTCTTGACGCTCTTCGGGTCGGTCACGGTGACGAACAGCAGGGCGGCACCCGACGTCCGGACAAGTGCCTCGGGGTCACCGGGGAAATCGTCGTCGGCGAGGGAGGATCCCAGCACCTCGGCCCAGAACGTGGCGAGCTTGTAGGCGTCGGCACAGTCGACGGTGACGTGGTGTACATGTGAAGTCATGGGCCTCACTTTCGCCCGTGGCCGTCGCCCGGTCCAGCGGGTTACGACAGCGCGGCCGTCGTGAGGGAGGCCGGCACGACGGCGGCGGGGGCGGGGGACGGCACCCGGCGTTCACCTCCGCCCCGTTCCGCATCCACACCCGCTGGATCGAGACGGAGTTCGTCAACGAGATCAAGCCGTTCGCCG
>NZ_JBEOVJ010000136.1:0-11444 GCF_040295435.1 Streptomyces sp. NPDC002809 | reverse complement strand
GCTCGGCCTCGAAGGACGCCTTGATCTCGGCACCGACGTGGGGCACCGAGTCGAGGCGGGCACCCGGGTGCCCGTGCGCACGGAGCAACGGACAAGGGCGGCTGCCGGGGTCCGGCGTCTTCCGTCTTCCGTCCGGACGGTCAGTGATCCGGACCGAAGTAGTCTCCCACCGAGGCCCGTTCACCGGAAACGCGGACCGCGTGCGCGGTCAGGTAGTCGCCCCCCGCGTCCCGTTCACCCTCGGCGTGGTTGTACTGTCCCGCGAACGTGTGGGTACCGGCGGGGACGGTCCGGCCCGCCTTCAGCGCCCACCGGTAGACGAGATAGCCGCCGTCCTCCGTCGCCGACACGGTGAAGTCCTTCTCGGGCAACGAGCGCCAGGAACCCGTGCTGTTCACCCCGCCGGTGAGTGCGATCCGCAGCTCCACGGTCAGCGCCGACAGCGGCCGGGTCGTCCGCAGCGTCACATTGCTCTGCGCCCAGTACGCGTTGGAGTGCGGGTCGACGGCGCCGTCCGTCCACAGCGGCCCGTCCTCGGTACGCAACGCCCCGAGACCCGCGGGCGCGGTCGCGGCGGGGGAGGACGCCGGCGGCGCGGCCACCCGCTCCCCGCGCGGTCCGTCGTCCCCGCCGGCGGAGGTGACGGCGACGGCGCCGAACGCCAGCACCCCGCAGACAGCCGCTGTCGCCCCCGCGATCCGCAGCCACGGCGCCGCGGCACGCGGCGGGCGCACCACGCGGGCCGGCCGGCGGCCCTCGGCCATGCCGCGCTCGACCCGGGCCAGCATCCGCTCCCGGTCGGGGCGGTGCGCCTCGGCGGCCTCCCGCAGCCGCACGGACAGCTCCTCGTCCTTCACCGGTCTCCTCCGCTGGGCTGCGCCGCGACGGCCGCCTGGATGTGCGTGGCGGAGGTCTGTGGACCCAGCAGCCGCTGCAGTTCCGCGACGGCACGCGAGGTCTGGCTCTTCACCGTACCCACCGAGATTCCGAGCACCAGAGAGGTGTCCCGCTCCGAGAGGTCGAAAGCGTGCCGCAGCACCACACAGGCACGCTTGCGGAACGGCAGTCTGCGCAGCGCCCCCTGGACGTCGACGACCGCCGACACGTCCGGATCGTCGACCGCTTCCCCGCTGCCGCGCGGCGCCCAGAACAGCGCGATCCGGCGCCGCTCGCGCACCGCACTGCGGATCCGGGTCCTCGCCATGTTGGCGACGACGCCGCGCGCGTACGCCACCGGATGGTCGGCATCCCTGACCCGGTCCCAGCGGTGCCAGAGCGCCAGCAGCGCGTCGGCCGCCAGGTCGTCGGCGGCATCGGCCTCGCCGGTCAGCAGGTGGGCCAGCCGGGCGAGTTCGGCGTAGTGGGCCTCGAAGAACTCATGGAACTCGGCGGCAGCGGCGTTGGCATCGGCATCGTCGATGGATGTGCCCACAGCTGCCTCGTCTCTGCGCTCGAATCCCGGTGCCTGCGTGGTCGGGTTGTGTACGTTCCCAGCCGCTGCCCGCGGCGGGCGGCGGGGCGAGAGCGTACCAGCGCACCACGGAAGCGCTTCGACGCGGGTGCGTAACCAAGTAAGGCGTAACAGGGCGAAAACCTGAAGGGGCCGGGACACGGCGAACGCCCCGGCCTCCCCCGGGAAGAAGGAGGTACCGGGACGTCGCGCGGCTCTCGCCTACCGCTGGAGCGCGGCCTTCATCATCTTCTGGGCGATCGGCGCCGCGAGGCCGTTGCCGCTGACCTCCGACGCCGCCGAGCCCGAGTCCTCCACGATCACGGCGACCGCGACCTCCTGGCCGCTGGAGTCGTCCTTCGCGTACGAGGTGAACCAGGCGTACGGGGTGTTGCTGTTGCCCACACCGTTCTCCGCCGTACCCGTCTTGCCGCCCACCTCGGCCCCGGCGATCCGGGCGTTGGTGCCGGTGCCCTCCTCCACGACGGTCACCATCGCGCTGCGCAGCTGCTCGGCCGTGGACGAGGACACGACCCGCTTCATGTCACCGTCCTCGAAGTCCTCCAGCGTGCCGCCGTCCGCGTCCGTCACCTTGGAGACCATGTGCGGTGCGGCCAGCTCGCCGTCGTTGGCGAGGGCCGCGGAGACCATCGCGATCTGGAGCGGCGTCGCGGTGACCTCGAACTGGCCGATGCCGCTCAGCGCCGTCTGCGCCTTGTCCATCCCGGACGGGTAGACGCTCTGAGAGGCCCGGACCGGCACATCGAGCTTCTCGGTGTTGAAGCCGAACTTCTCCGCCATCGTCCGCACCTTGTCCTGGCCGAGATCGGCGGCGACCTTGCCGAAGACGTTGTTGCAGGAGTACTGGAGCGCCACGCGCAGCGTCGCGTTCTCGCAGGGCGCGGTGGCGCTCTCGTTCCGCAGGACGGTGCTGGTTCCGGGAAGCGTGTAGGGGACGGGGCTCTTCGTGGGCTCGTCGACCGAGCTGTACAGCCCGTTCTCCAGCGCTGCCGATGCCACCACCAGCTTGAACGTCGAACCGGGCGCCAGCGGTTGCCGCATCGCGCGGTTGACCAGCGGCTTCTCCGGGTCGGCGAGCAGTTTCTGCCAGCTGTCGCCGTCCGTCGTCCCACTGATGTCGGAGGGGTCGTAGGACGGGGAGGAGACCATCCCCAGGATCTGCCCGCTCTTCGGGTCGATCGCGACGGCCGCGCCCTTGTCGTCCCCGAGCGCCTCGTACGCCGCCTTCTGGACATCGGGATCGATCGTCGTCAGCACGTTGCCGGGCGTGCTCTGCTCGCCGGTCAGCGCGTTCAGCGGATTCTTCAGCCGGGTGTCGGTGCCGTCCAGCACCTCGCTGTAGATCCCTTCGAGCTGGGTGGAGCCGTAGGCCTGCGAGCCGTAGCCCGTGACGGCCGCGTAGAGGTCACCTTCCTTGTAGGTGCGCTTGTACGCGAGATCGCTGCCCTCCGTCTTCTTCGATCCGGTGACCGGGGAGCCGGCCACGATGATGTCGCCGAGCGGCTGCGCGTACTGCGCGATGGTGTTCCGCCGGTTGTGGTCGTTGTCTGCGAGCGCCCGGGCCTGGTACGCCTGCACCCAGGTCGCACGCCCCAGCAGGGCGAGGACCAGCAGCAGGGAGAAGACCGAGGCGCGCCTGATCGTCTTGTTCATCCCGCTGGAGGGACGAGCGGGACGTCGTACTCCGTTCCCGGTTGTGCCGTTTCTCACCGATTCCTCATCGACCCCGCCGGGGCACGCCGGCTCTCGCCCCGCCCCGCCGCGCCGGTGCCGGCCGCGGGTCAGCCGGGGGTGATGAACCCCGACTCGTACGCCGCGATGACCGCCTGGGTACGGTCCCGGACGCCGGTTTTCGCGAGGACGGCCGCCACATGGCTCTTCACCGTCGCCGGGCCCACCTTCAGCCGGGCGGCGATCTCCGCGTTGGTGAGCCCGCTCGCCATCAGCCGCAGCACGTCCGCCTCCCGGCCGGTGAGCCCGGCCACCCACGGCGGCGCGGCGGACGGCTGCCGCTTCCCGTACGCGACCGCCAGACCCCGTACCGCAGAGGGGAAGAGCAACGAGTCGCTGCGGGCGACCAGCCGTACCGCCTGCACCAGGTCCTCGGCCGCCGCCCGTTTGAGCAGGAAGCCCGACGCCCCGGCGCGCAGCGCCTCGTACACATAGGAATCGTTCTCGAACGTGGTGACGACGACGATGCGGGGGGCCGGGTCGAGCGTGGCCAGGATCTGCTCCGTCGCCCGGATCCCGTCGATCTCCGGCATCCGCACATCCATCAGCACCACATCGGGGCGCAGTGCCCGCACCACGGAGACGGCCTCCGCGCCCGTCGACGCCTCCCCGACGACCTCCAGGCCGGTCTCGGAGTCCAGGATGACCCGCAGGGCGGTACGGACCATGCGTTCGTCGTCCGCGAGGACGACCCGGACCGGTGTGTTCATCGCTGCTCCTGTGCGGGGGAGTGCAGGGGGAGGCGGGCGGTCAGCCGCCACCCGCCGTCGTGCGGTCCGGCCTCGGTCCGGCCGCCGAGCAGTACGGCCCGTTCGGCGATGCCGCGCAGCCCCAGGCCGCCGCCGGGGCGCACCGCCGCCGGCCGTGCGGGCAACGGACTGTCCAGGGCGAGCTCCAGCTCCCCGGTGCGCACCGTGATCCGCAGCCGCAACGGTTCACCGCGCCCGCCGTGCCGCAGCGCGTTGCTCAGCCCTTCCTGCACGATCCGGTACGCCTCGCGCGACACCGCCGCGGGGACCGTGCCCGTGTCGCCGTCGGCGGCGTGCACCACAGGCATCCCGCAGTGCGCCAGCAACCCGTCCAGCGCGTCGAGCCCCGGGCCGGACGGCGCGTCCGGTACCTCGTCGTCCTTGCGCAACAACCCCAGAACGGTGTCGAGTTCACCGACCGTGCGCCGCGTCGTCTCCTCGATCGCGGTCAGCGCGGCCAGGACGAAACCCGGGTCGCTGTCCAGAACCCTGCGGGCCGCGCCCGCCTGGAGGGTGACGGCGCTGAGCGCGTGGCCGACCGAGTCGTGCAGTTCGCGGGCCAGCCGGTTGCGGACCGCCAGTTCGGCCGCGCGGCGCTCGGCGGCGGCCAGCCGGTCGTCGGGGGTCGGGCCCAGCAGCACCGGTGCCCGGTTCGCCAGCAGCGCCCCGGCCGCCGCCGCGCAGCCGGTCAGCGCCACCAGCAACGCGACCCCGGCGAGGGGCGCCAGGGCCAGGACCCAGGACCGGTCCAGCGCCTCGGGCAGGTCCAGCACGGGGGAGTCCCGCACGGACGCGAAGAACGGCAGCCCCATGACGCCCACGGCGAACGGGACCAGTGCCAGCGTCGTACCGCTGATGACACCGCCGAGTCCCACGTGCAGGGTGAACCAGGCCGCCGAACGGATCCGCGCCTGCCGCGTCCTGGCGGGTCCGTCCGCGAGCGGCCGGTCGGGCGGCAGACCGCACAGGGCACGGGCGACGGACACCGAGAGCGGCCGGGCGAGCGGGAGGAGTGCGGTGACCGCGGCCATCGGCAGGGCGTAGGCGAACGCGATCAGCTGGTTGGCCGGCGAGGCGAAGAGCGTGGCTTCGGGACGGTACGTGCCGACGATCACCGTGCCGACCAGGAAGTACGGCATCAGCAGGGCGCCGCCGATGATCAGGTGCAGCCAGCGCCGCCGGGCCCGCCGGCCGAGCAGCGGCGTCACGCCCGCGGGCCCGCCGGCCGCGTCGTGGCCGAGCGCTCCGCCAGGAAGTACGCGCCCAGTGTCATCACCAGCGTCCCGACCAGCATCTGGACAGCGTAGATCAGCACCATGGTGGCAGTGGGCCGATCGGCGATGTCGTCGATGTCGCTCAGCGAGGCGATGCTCATCCAGCCGCCCCAGCAGGCCGTCGCACCGGAGCCGCCCCAGGCCAGGGCGAGCGGCACCCGCAGCGGCAGCGCGGAGTCGCGACGGAAGGCGAGGAGCAGGACTCCGGCGACGGTGACGACGACGAAGAGGGCGTAGACCGCTTCGAGCGCCGCGGAGCCGCTGGTGCGCTCCTCGACCAGGCCCTCGTTGAGGCCGGCCGTCGAGCCGGCGGCCCAGAGCAGATGCAGGGTGCCGGGCACCAGGGCGATCAGTGAGGCGGCGACGGCGGCGGCCCGCAGCGCGGGAGCGGTGGGGCTGTCCGGAAGTTCGCGCAGCGTGCCCTGCCAGAGGTGGCCCCAGCGGTCCCTGGCGTACAGCGCGAACAGGACGCCGAGGGCCAGTCCCTGGAGGATGAAGCCGCCGTAGACGACGCCGAAGACCCACTCGTCCAGGAAGGGGCGGCCCACGTCGCCCTTGTTGACGGTCTTCCCGCCCAGGGCCTGGACCAGCAGCTGGAGCGGATAGCCGGTCATGATCGGCAGCAGCAGGCCGGTCGCCACCCACATCGGCAGGGCGAGCAGCCAGGCCGGGACGCGCCGGCCCCAGGCCCGGGTGAGCAGCAGGGCGATGACCACGACCGCGCTGTCCATCAGGACCGACGCGCCGTTCGCGACAGCCATCGTGGTGCGGTGGTCGAGGAGCGGGCTGCCGTCCGGGATCCCGAGGTGACTGCCGGAGATCCAGGCGGCCTTGAGGGTGATGTAGGGCAGGCAGGAGACGATCGCGACGGTACGCAGCGCGGGGCGGAGACGGCTGGTGACGGGTGGGGCGGCTTCCGGTGCGGGAGCGGGTGCGAGAGGTGTCCGTGTCATGGCACCCACGCTGCCGCTCGGCCGGTCCCGGCGCGTCCTGCCCGGCGACGATCCGTCTCCGCCGTCCGGCGGAGACGGAACGCCGCAGCGGCTCAGACCAGTTCGGGCTGCAGCTCCGGCTGCCGCACCGGTGCGGGCTCCGGGTGGTCCCACTGCCTGGTGGTCCGCACATACGCGTAGATCACCGAGGCCGTTGCCAGCACGAGCAGGGGGCCGAACAGCCACGGATGGGCGGCCATCGGCGTCGACAGACAGCGGGCGGCCACGAGGATCGCGGTGAAGACCGTTGCGCCGTAGGCGACCAGCTGGGTCCCTGACCTGTCCCAGCCGCGTTCCAGCGAGCGCAGGGCCGTCTCGATCGTGACGGTGAAGATCACGCCGGTGATGATGTCGATGCCGTAGTGGTAGCCGAAGCCGAGCGTCGCGGCGAGGGTGGCGATCAGCCAGAACGTTCCCGCGTACCGCAGGAACCGGGGGCCCTTGCGGGAGTGGATGAAGATCGTGGTGGCCCACGCCGTGTGCAGGCTGGGCATGCAGTTGCGCGGGGTGAAGTCGTCGAACGGCATGTGCTGCGGGCCGCTGCGCGGCGGCATCGCGTCGGGCCACAGATTGGCCACGGCCCAGTGGCCGCCGTCGGCGCCGTAGGCGAAGACGGGTCCGACGACCGGGTAGATCATGTAGATGGCCGGTCCGAGGAGGCCGATGACCAGGAACGTGCGCACCAGGTGGTGGGACGGGAAGCGGCGTTCGTCCGCGACGTTGCGCAGCTGGTAGAGCGCGACGACGACCGCGGCCACCGCGAGCTGGGTGTAGACGGAGTTGAGGAAGACCTCACCGAACGAGCCGGTGGACCTGACCAGCCGGCCAACCAGCCACGAGGGGTTGCCCAGTGCGTGGTCGGCGGTCGCCACGTACTGGTCGAGCACCAGCGGGCGGGTCTTGGAGGTGATGAGCAACCAGGTGTCGCCGGTCTTGCGGCCGGTCACCAGCAGCAGGCCCAGCCCGACGCCCTTCAGCAGCAGGAGGCGTTCCTTGCCGGTGCGGCGGGTGACGGCGATGACCGCGCATCCCAGGATCACCCACAGCGCGCCGTTGCCGAAGGGGTGGCCGTGGGTCACCGGCGCGTCGGCCACCCAGCGCACCAGCAGGATGACGAGGTCGATACCGATCGCGGTCCCCAGAGCGATGAACCGCTGCCGCCAGGTGAGTACGACCATCATCAGGCCCATGCTGGCGTACAGCAGGAAACCCGAGGCGGGGGCGACTATCACCTCGCGCGCCTGGCTGGCGATCGGCCCCGGCAGCCCGTAGTGACGCGCGGCGATCTCCAGAGCGACGAGGAATCCGAGGCCCACCACCGCCGCCGTGGCATACAGCGCCGTCCGTGGCCGACGCCGAGTGCCGGGCGTATTTCCGTTGGTTATTCGCGAAAACACCCGCGATGCTATAGGTATCAAGTGTTTGGCCGATTTGTTAGATGTTGGTGGAGTGCGTCATGTCGTGGGGCACTTGTCGCGCCGGGCAGCACGGTTCGCCGGTGAGGGGTGAACGATGAGGTCAATCGCCATGAATTCGAGCATGTTATCGGAGTGGTGTTCGAGACCTCGATGGTCATGGCGAATTGCGCGGCAGGCCGGCCGGCCTGCCGCGCGGGACGTGGCGGCGGTTCTCACCCGGGCAGGGTGAACAGCAGCTCGTCCGTCTCCTCGCCGCGCGCGTGCGCGTAGCCGTGGTCCGTGCCCGTCACGGTGAACCCGCACTTCTCCAGCACCCGCCGCGAGCCGGTGTTGTCGGCCGCGGCGCGCGCGTACAACGGGCGTTCCGGTACGACGTCGAGCAGCGCGCCAAGGGCGGCGGTGGCCAGACCGCGGCCCCAGTGCGCCCGGTCGATCCAGTACGTGACCTGACGGTCGTCCGGCGCCCCGTACGCCCCGGCGCTGCCGACCGCCGCGCCGTCCGCGAGCACCGTGCGCATCACGACGGAGGGGTCCGCCAGGATGCGTGCCCAGTGGGCGTCGAACGCGTGCCGGTCGGTGGGGTCCTCACTGGTGAAGGCGGCCGTGCGGACCGACTCCGGGTCGGACATCCACGCGAAGAACAACGGCAGGTCGACGTCCCGTACCGTGCGCAGCGAGACATCCACGATCAGAGCCTCCGGGTGGCGAGGGTCAGCCGGTCCCGCGCGTCGAACAGTGCGTCCTTGACCATCTGCTCGTGCGCCGGTGTGAGCCGGGCGACCGGCACCGAGCAGCTGATGGCGTCCCGGGCCGGGGTGCGGTACGGGACCGCGACACCGAAGCAGCGCAGCCCCAGGGTGTTCTCCTCGCGGTCCACCGCGTACCCCTGCTCGCGGATCAGGTGCAGCTCCTCGATGAGCTTCTCCCGGTCGGTCAGGGTGTGCTCGGTCAGCGCGGGCAGTGTCTCCGGCAGCATCTTGCGGACCTGCTCGTCGCTGTGGGTGGCCAGCAGCGCCTTGCCGAGGGAGGTGGAGTGCGCGGGCAGCCGGCGGCCGACGCGGGTGAAGGGGCGCAGGTAGTGCTGGGACTGGCGGGTGGCGAGGTAGACCACGTTCGTCCCGTCGAGCCGGGCCAGGTGGATGGTCTCCGTGGTGTCGTCGGAGAGCCGGTCCAGGGTGGGACGGGCGGCCGCGACCACCTCGTCGCCGTCGATGTACGAGGTGCCGACCAGCAGCGCGCGCACCCCGATCCCGTACCGCGTCCCCGTCGCGTCCGTCTCCACCCAGCCCAGCTCGACCAGGGTGCGCAGCAGCATGTAGAGGCTGGACTTGGGGTATCCGACGGCCTCCTGCACCGCGGCGAGCGAGTGCATGCCCGGCCGCCCGGCGAAGTACTCCAGCAACTCCACCGTCCGTACCGCGGACTTGACCTGTGCCCCACCAGACTCGGCAACCGACATCGCCCTACGCCCCTTCCAGCCCACTTACGAAACCCTGTGACTTCTTGCCAACACCGAACGCCCGGAAATAGAGTCGCTTCATATTCACGATCAGGAACTCTGTTCAGAATACCGAACAACTTCTGATGTGTGGCAGTGGAGCGGAAGGAAACACGGTGGCAGCAGCACCAGTCTGGAGCGTCGACCCCCGCACCGGGAACCCGCGTGAGCAGGTTGCGGTGGAGGCTACAGCGGAGGAGGTCGACCGCGCGGTCCGGGCCGCTCACGCCGCACGCGGCTCCCTCGCCGACCGCACCGTGCGCGCCGCGTTCCTGCGCACCGCGGCCGATCTGCTCGCCGAGGCCGGGGAGCACGTCATCGAGGCCGCCGACGCCGAGACGGCGCTCGGTCCGGCCCGGCTGACCGGTGAACTCGCCCGCACCGCCGCCCAGTTGCGCGCATTCGCGGAGGTCGTCGACGAGGGTGCGTACCTCGACATCCACATCGACCACGAGGACGCCACCCGCACCCCTCCGTGGCCCGACCTGCGCCGTTACAAGATCCCGCTCGGCGTCGTCGCCGTCTACGCGGCCAGCAACTTCCCGCTCGCCTTCTCCGTACCGGGCGGCGACACCGCCAGCGCGCTCGCGGCCGGCTGCCCGGTCGTGATCAAGGCGCACCCCGACCACCCCGCGACCTCCGAACTGTGCGCCTCCATCCTGCGCCGGGCCGCGGCGCAGCACGGGCTGCCCGAGGACGTCGTCACCCTGGTGCACGGCTTCGAGGCGGGCGTCGAGCTGGTCAGGCACCCGCTCGTCAGCGCCGCCGGCTTCACCGGCTCCATCCGTGGCGGCCGCGCCCTCTTCGACGCGGCGGCCGCGCGACCGGTACCCATCCCCTTCCACGGCGAGCTCGGCTCCCTCAACCCCGTCGTCGTCACCGAGGCGGCCGCCGCCGAGCGCGGCGAGCAGATCGGCGCGGGGCTCGCGGGCTCGATGACCATGGGCGCGGGCCAGTTCTGCACCAAGCCCGGTTTCGTTCTCGCCCCGACGGGCGAGACGGGCGACCGCATCCTCAAGTCCCTCACCGAGGCGGTCAGTGACACCGAGGCCGGCGTCCTGCTCGACCACCGCATGCGCGAGGCCTTCCTCGCCGGGGTCAGCGAGCGGGCCGCACTCCCGGACGTGGAGGTCCCGGTCACCCCCGGAGCCGGCGGCGAACACACCGTCGCGGCCGGCTTCCTGACCGTACCGGCGCGGCTGCTCGCCACCGAGGGGCCGCACGACGCGCTCCTGGAGGAGTGCTTCGGCCCGGTCACCGTCGTCGCCCGCTACACCTCCGAGGACGAGATCACCGCGGTCCTGTCCCGGCTGCCGGGCAACCTCACCGCCACGCTCCAGATCGCCACCGAGGAAGCCGACGGCAGCGCCGCCGCGCTCCTCGCCGCACTCACCCCGCTGGCCGGACGCGTCCTGGTCAACGGCTGGCCGACCGGCGTCGCCGTCGCACCCGCCCAGCACCACGGCGGCCCCTACCCGGCCACCACCTCCACCTCCACCTCGGTCGGCGCCACCGCGATCGAGCGCTGGCTGCGCCCGGTCAGCTACCAGACCACCCCCGATGCGCTGCTCCCGCCGGAGCTGCGCGAGGACAACCCGCAGGGCCTGCCCCGCCGAGTGAACGGACGACCCGCATGACCCTCCGACTCCCTGAACTCCCCTTCGGCCTGGAGCCGTTCGGCCCCACCGCCGGCTGGAACTACGAGGACGGCGTACTCACCGGCCGCGCCGGCGCCCGGCAGGACCGCTTCGTCCCGCCGGACGGCACCTCCCTCGACACCGAGAGCGACGCGCCCCGGGTCCTGGGCACCGCCCCGGCAGGCGACTTCCAGCTGATCGCCCGGGTGAAGGCGGGCTTCGCCGCCGCCTACGACGCGGGGGTCCTCTACCTCCACGTCGGCGACCGGGAGTGGGCCAAGGTCTGCCTGGAGCTCTCCCCGGACCGTCCCACGATCTGCACGGTCGTCACCCGCGGCCACTCCGACGACGTCAACTCCTTCGTCGTGGACGGCGACACGTACTGGCTGCGGCTGAGCCGCACCGGCAGCGCCTTCGCCTGCCACGCCTCGCCCGACGGCGAGAAGTGGACCTTCGTCCGCGTCTTCGCCCTGGGTGAGCCGGAACGGGCCGCCACCGCATCCATCGGCTTCCTGGCCCAGTCGCCCACGGGCGAGGGCTGTGAGGTCTCCTTCGACCGGATCGAGTTCCGGCCGACGGGGATCGCCGACCTGCGCGACGGCAGCTGACCGGACCACGCACGCCGATGCCCCCGCCCTCCGTGTCCGGTGGGGGGGGGCATCGGCGTGCGTGCC
>NZ_JBEOVJ010000135.1:0-12640 GCF_040295435.1 Streptomyces sp. NPDC002809 | reverse complement strand
AACAAGGACGCCGAGGCCCCGATCTTCGACCTCGTCGACTACGGCGTCGTCGGTGACCTCTTCGACGTCGTCCCGCAGCTCACCGACGAGGTCACCGCCCGCAAGGGCTGACCCTGCCGGGCGGCACACAGCAGAACAGCAGGACCCACAGTCCGGGGCCGCACGGTGAACCCACCGCGCGGCCCCGCACCGTTTCCGATCACCATTGACGCAGATACGGCAGCCTTATAACTTCACTATACGGATTGTTGATTCCGGGAAGCGGAAACAATGAGAGCGTGGAGGGTGCGGAAATGGGTCAGCAGGAGAAGGTGGCGACGAGCCTCGCCGGTGCGGTCAGTGACGGGATCAGCGCCTCCCTCACCGCGGTGGACGCCGAACTCGCCCGCCGCTACCCGGGCGACCCCGGAACGCGCCAGCCCGTCCACACGGTCTACGTGCCCGGGGACACCTTCACCGAAGGCACCATCCGGTCCTGGGGCGACCAGGCGTTGCGGGCGCTCGACGAGCACGCCCCCGACGCCGCCTCCCTCGCCGCCGTGCTCGGCATCCCGGCCGACCTCGCCGGACCCGTCCACGACCGCGTACGCGCCAAGTTGAGCCGTGAGCCCGTCGAGGACCTCCGCGTCGACTTCGAGGACGGCTACGGCCCCCGCTCCGACGCCGAGGAGGACGAGGCCGCGGCCCGTGCGGCCCGGCTGATCTCACAGGCGTACGCGAACGGCACGGCAGCGCCGTACATGGGCATCCGCATGAAGTGCATGGAAGCGGCCGTACGCGACCGGGGCATCCGCACCACGGACGTCTTCCTCACGGGTCTGATGGAGGCGGGCGGCCTCCCCGACGGGCTCGTGCTCACCCTGCCGAAGGTGACGTACCCCGAACAGGTCACCGCCTTCGTCCAGCTTCTCGAAGCCTTCGAGAAGGTGCACGCACTGCCCTCGGGGCGGCTCGGATTCGAGATCCAGATCGAGACCAGCCAGTCGATCCTCGCCGCGGACGGCACCGCCGCCGTCGCCCGCATGATCGACGCCGCACAGGGCCGTGCGACGGGCCTGCACTACGGCACGTTCGACTACAGCGCCTGCGTCGGGGTCAGCGCCGCGTACCAGGCGAGCGACCACCCGGCGGCCGACCACGCGAAGGCCGTGATGCAGGTGGCGGCCGCGGGCACCGGCGTGCGCGTCTCCGACGGTTCCACCAACGTCCTGCCCGTGGGACCCACCCCCCGGGTCCACGATGCCTGGCGGCTCCACTACGGCCTCACCCGGCGCGCCCTGGCCCGTGCCTACTACCAGGGCTGGGACATGCACCCGGGGCACCTCCCGACCCGTTACGCGGCCGTCTACACCTTCTACCGCGAGGGCCTGGAGCAGGCCGCGGCCAGGCTCGCCGCATACGTGGCGAAGGCGGGCGGCGACGTGATGGACGAACCCGCCACCGCCAAGGCGCTCAGCGGCTACCTGCTGCGCGGCATCGACTGCGGCGCGCTGGACACCGCGGAGGTGGCCCGGCTGACCGGACTGACCCGCGCCGACCTGGACGCCTTCGCCTCACCGCGGCGTGGCGGACTGACCGTGACGGCGCCGTAGCCCGTTCCACGCTCCGGACGACGCGGGCACATTCCGCTCTGCACAAACGATTCGGTCGCCCCGGGTGCTGCCGTGCGCTGCGCCCGGGACGACCGGATCACTGGCGTTGTATCGGGCCTCCGAAACGCCGCGCGCGCTGGGTGAGTCTGCTGCGGAGCCGCATGCTCACCAGGACACCGACGAGCAGCACGAGGACGACGAGGCTGGTGACCCGCCAAAGGATGCTGTTCAGCACAGTGACCACGCCGATGAACGCGAGGCCGAGCAGGAACACCATCTCGCGGAGTTCCTTCTTGAGCTGGTACGTACGGCTGCAGCGGATGCGTACGGTGGCCAACCACTGTCCCTCGACGCCGAGTCCGGACCACAGCCTGCGGTCCAGGAACGCCCACGGCAGATCCGGGTAGGTGCCGAGTGCATCGAGTGAGCTCGGATAGCGGCTGGTCATGTCGCCGCCGTGCAGCTCGGTCCGACGGTTCTGCACCTCGTCGCTCGTCTGGATGGCCTTCAGCTCGAGGACCGGCACGATCCCGTTTTCGTCCGGGAAGCCTTCCAGTACCACGTCATCACCGCTGGACACGCCGATGAGCTGAAGCGTGAGAGCGTCCAGCAGGCAGACTTCGTGCTCCGCGCTGGCGCGGTCACCGTCCTGGATCCTGCAGGTGATGTAGCTCTGCTTGCCGAACAGCACATCGTGCCACCGGTGTCTGGCCTTGGGGAGCGTGGCCGGGCGCACCGTGATCGCTTCGCCCGGCTCGACCCCCACACAGATACGCAGCGAGCGGTCGACCTGCACGGTTCGCCGGTCCTCGCGGTCGATATCGGCTGCGACCACCACATTGGCCAGTGCACCCAGCCGCTCGTGCCGGGCAGCCGGGATCTGAACGTTCTGAACGATCACGTGGCTCGGGTGGCGCAGCGTGGCGGCGAGCCCGGCCGAGATCCTGACCACGCCCGAACCGCGCTGGTCGTACGTATCGGGGGTGCGAGCGGCGTGGAAGGCTCCTGGCGGCAGCTCGTTGGTGGGGTGGATGTCGTCGTACGGAATGTGTGACGGCGCCTCGGAAACAAGGCCCTCCAGCCCGGACCGAGTAGTGCGTTCCTCGTCCTGGAACAGCCGGGTGCCCTTCTCGCAGAGCTGTTCGTCGCCGCGGGCCCGCGAGCTGAACTCCTCGGGGGTGTCGCCGAACCACTCCCGCAGGCGCCGTGACTCAGAGAGCAGATCGGTGAGCAGTTGCCGTTCGCCGGGGTGTGGTCTGGGGGCCCCCGTTCCGTCGTGGAGCACGCCGTAACGGTGCACGTACGCGTAGACGCCGCCCAGCCGCTCACCGGAGGGCATCTCGACGGGGAAGCCTTCGGCCGGCAGGAACACCCGGTCGTACTCGCCACCGGGTGTGAAGACTCCTTCGCTGCCGTCGACGATCTCCAACTGGGCTGCGTCCAGCCACGTGACGAACAGGTCGCGGGTCCTGCCCGGCGTGTGGAAAGGGGATGCCGAGACGTAGCCGAGCGGACTCACATAGGCGGAGACCCCGACCTCGATCCCTGTGGAGCGGACCTTGACCATGGGAATGGTCGAGGAGACGCCCAGCCCGTCCATCTTGTGCCGCAACTGTGCCGGGCAGGCGTTCGAGCCGATCGAGAGTACGGGGAACCGCTCGCCGATCAGCGGTTCGTTGGCGCTCATGAGCGCATAGTCGAGTGGTACGGCACGACTCGACGTGGCGTTGCCGCTGAACCCGTCGTCCGGGCTCTCCACCAGCCACTGGGCAAGCCGTCGGTTCTGCTTGGGCCGTAACTTCAGGTACTGGTTCCGATGCAGCAGACCCGATTCCACGGGCCAGGTCCCCGGGTAGATGAGCGGGTGTTCGCGTGGCGCTTCAGCGAGGCCCAGTGCCTCAAGAGTGCGTTCGTTCACCTTGCTTCTGACCTTCCCCGGAAATTAGGAGTACGGGCGCAGTGCGTCCGACATCCTAGTGATCCGGGCACCACGTCTCCTAGAAGGCCAGAAGGTGTGGAACCGCTCAAGTGTTCTCAGACCGGGCGCAGTTCGCCCGAACCGCGGGGAATCAGCCTCGTCGGGAGCTCGACGCGGGCCGGCGAGTGGTCGGCGCCGTCGAGCCGACGGAAGAGGTGCTCGGCCGCCGTGCGGCCCACGGCCGCCGCGTCCTGGGAGATGACGGTGATGCCGAGCAGGTCCGCGAGCTCGATGTCGTCGAAGCCGACGAGGGCGACCGGGTGTTCCCGGCCGGCCAGGACACGCACCGCGGTGACCGTCACGCGGTTGTTGCCCGCGAAGAGGGCGGTGACGGGCTCGGGGCCGGAGAGCATGGCCTCGGCGGCCGGACGGACCCGCTCGGGATCCGTGGAGCCGAGCGAGACCCAGGAGTCCTCGACCGTGATCCCGGCGTCGGTCATGGCGGTGTGATAGCCGCGCAGGCGCTCCGTGGCGGTGTGGATCCGGGGCTGGTCCCCGATGAACCCGATCCGGCGGTGGCCGTGGGCGATCAGATGGGCGACGCCCTCGCGGGCGCCGCCGAAGCTGTCCGAGAGCACCATGTCGGCCTCGATCCGGCCCGCCGGACGGTCCACGAAGACCGTCGCTATGCCGGCCTTGATCTCCGGCTCCAGATAGCGGTGGTCGTCGCCGGCCGGAATCACGATGAGCCCGTCGACGCGTCGTGCGCACAGCGCGAGCACGAGCTCCTGCTCGCGCTCCGGGTCCTCGGCGCTGGAGCCGTTGATGAGCAGGGCGCCGTGCGCGCGGGCGACCTCTTCCACGGCGCGGCTCAGCGGCCCGTAGAACGGGTCCGCGAGATCCTCCAGGACCAGGCCGATCGAGGCGGTGCGGCCCTTGCGCAGCACGCGCGCGCTGTCGTTGCGTCGGAAGCCCAGCGCGTCGATGGCCTCCTGGACCCGGCGCTCGGTGTCAGGCGTGACGCCCGGCTCGCTGTTGACCACGCGCGAGACCGTCTTGAGGCCCACTCCGGCACGGGCGGCCACGTCCTTCATGGTCGGCCGGTTGCCGTAACGGGGCTCGGGGCGACGGGTGGTCTCGGCCACGGTGTGCAGTCCTGTCGTCGGGTGCGGGCGATCCGGACCGGGGCCGCGGAGGATACCGCGGAAGGGGCCGGAGGCTGTGGCGTCGAGCATAGGCCCTGGACAACGTTGTCAGCGGAATGGAGACTGTGCAGACCATTTACTGAAGCCGCAGGTCCCGCCACCTCACCCACGGAGCCACACCGATGCATACCGACCTCGTCGCCGCGCTGGACATCGGCGGCACCAAGATCGCCGGGGCGTTGGTGGACGGCGACGGCACGCTCCGCGTGCGGGTGCAGCGACCGACGCCCGCCCGCGAGGACGGCGAGACGGTGATGGCGGCGGTCGATGACGTGCTGTCGGAGCTGTCCGCGTCGCCGCTGTGGGGCAGGGCCACGGCCGTCGGCATCGGCAGTGCCGGCCCGGTGGACGCCGCGGCCGGGACGGTCAGTCCCGTGAACGTGCCCGGCTGGCGGGGTTTCCCGCTGGTGGAACGGGTGAGCGCGAGGACCGGCGGTCTCCCCGTCGAACTGGTCGGCGACGGGGTCGCGATCACGGCGGCCGAGCACTGGCTGGGCGCCGCCCGCGGCCACGACAACGCGCTGTGCATGGTCGTGTCGACCGGAGTCGGCGGCGGGCTCGTCCTCGGCGGCTCACTTCACCCCGGCCCCAGCGGAAACGCGGGCCACATCGGGCACATCAGCGTCGACCTCGACGGTGACCCGTGCCCGTGCGGGGCGCGCGGCTGCGTCGAGCGCCTCGCGAGCGGCCCCAACATCGCCCGCCGGGCGCTGGAGGGCGGCTGGCGGCCGGGCCCGGACGGTGACACGACCGCGGCGGCGGTAGCGGCCGCGGCGCGAGCGGGGGATCCGGTCGCCGTCGCCTCGTTCGAACGGGCCGCGCAGGCGCTGGCCGCGGGCATCGCGGCGACGGCGACTCTGGTCGAGATCGACATCGCAGTGATCGGCGGGGGAGTGGCCGGCGCGGGCGATGTGCTGTTCGCCCCGCTGCGCAGCGCCCTGCGGCGGTACGCGACGCTGTCGTTCGTCCAGCGGCTGACCGTGACACCGGCGGTCATGGGCAATGACGCGGGGCTGGTGGGTGCGGCCGCGGCGGCCTTCGCCGCGCGCATGGGTGCGGACGGGGC
Organism: Streptomyces sp. NPDC002809; assembly: GCF_040295435.1. Lineage (NCBI taxonomy): Bacteria > Bacillati > Actinomycetota > Actinomycetes > Kitasatosporales > Streptomycetaceae > Streptomyces > Streptomyces sp. NPDC002809. Next base: position 6,859 of record NZ_JBEOVJ010000135.1, on the reverse strand, counting down.
CGTTCCCGTCTAGGGCGTCTCGTTCGGATCATGCCGGGCCCGCGGGATCATGCCGGGCCGGCGAAGTCCGGCATGATCCGCCCGGGCCCGGCCCGATCCTGACGAAAGACCCTGGACGACGGGCGCGGCTCCCGTCGGGCGCCGCGGCGACGGGTGGCGACGACGTCGGACGCCGCCACCCGCGTGCCTCGCGCAGGCGGCCTCAGCAGCTGATGCGGAGGTCCGCCCAGTCGGCGTGGTCGGAGTCGACGCCGTCGCCACCGTCGGTGACCACCAGACGTACGACCTGCGCGCCGCTGACGTTCGCCGAGACGGACTGTGCCGCCATCGCGTTGGTCAGGACCCCGGTCGATGCCGCCTTCGTGCCGTCCGACCAGATCTCGAAGGCCACGCTTCCCTTCGCGCCCTTCTCGTCGTCGGCCCCGACGCGGGCCGTCACGGTGCTGCACGCGCCGCCCGCGTAGTACTCGACGGCACTGGCCGCGTGCACGCCGAGCCCCTTGGCGTACACCTCGCCGCCGATGGTGAGCGGATGGCCGTCGCCCGCGGCGCTCTCACCGTTGCTGGTGTCCTTCTCGACCGGTCCGTAGCCGTTGGCCGCGGAGAGCTGGGGCAGATCGCTCAGATAGCCTCCGCCGGGCGGTGGAGCCGTCACCACATGGGCCTGGAACGGGACGGAGGACCGCACCCGCATCCCGGAGGGCGAGCGGTACCGGGCGGTGAGCGTCAGGTCGTATGTGCCGGTGGCCGTGCCGGCCGGAGCCGTCACCCGCCAGCGCGTGGTCAGCGCCCTGCCCGTCGGCAGGGTTGCCGTCGAGGCCGGGGAGTCGGCACTGACCTGCCAGCCGGACGGTGCGGTGAGTGCGGCCGACACCTTCACTGCCGGTGTACGGCCCAGATCGGTGACCGCGGTCGTCAGCCGGACCGTGCGGCCGGCCTCCATCAACGGGCTCCCGTCCAGGGCCAGTTCCACGGCCGGTGGATACGCCGCCCAGTGGCTTTCGGCGGCGACGCGCAGCAGTACCGTCCCGTGGGCCGGGACGGTCGCGGAGAGACCGCCCGCCGTGTTGCGCGTGGTGTGCGCCCACAGGTCGCGCACGGTGTACGCGTCCGCCTGCGGAAGCCCCGCCGCCGCGGCCGTCGTCGAGATCCGCTGCGCGCTCCCGGTCTCGTTGAACAGCGCCACCACCCGGCTGCCGTCCTGCATCTCCTTGCCGACGACCCAGCGCCCGCCGTCGGAGGAGAGGACCGTGCCCTGTTTGCCCAGCGGGTCCTGGTCGACGGCGATGACTTCGTGGTTGGAGAGGATCTGATACGTCTCGGGGGTCGCCGTGCGCAGATCGGAACCGATGAGCAGCGGCGCGGCCATCACCGACCACATGGAGAAGTGGGTGCGGTACTCGGTGTCCGTCATCCCGCCGTTCCCGACCTCCAGCATGTCGGGGTCGTTCCAGTGGCCGGGGCCCGCGGCCGCGGCGAGCGGCAGGTTCTGCTTCATGATCGACAGCATGCTGCTCCAGCTGTCGTTGATGTCACCCGTGGTGCGCCACAGGTTGCCCAGATCGGCTGCCCACTCCCAGGGCTTGTTCTCGCCCCATTCGCAAATGCTGTAGACGATCGGCCGGCCGGTGGCGGCGAGTGCGTCGCGCATCGTCGTGTAGCGCTCTTTCGCGTCCACGCCCTGGTTGTTGCAGTTGTCGTACTTGAGGTAGTCGACGCCCCAGTCGGCGAACTGCTGCGCGTCGCTGAACTCGTGCCCGAGCGCGCCGGGAAGGCCGACGCTGTCGCAGGTCTTGGTGCCCGCGCTGGTGTAAATGCCGAGCTTGAGCCCCTTCGAGTGGACGTAGTCCGCGACGGCCTTGATTCCGTTCGGGAATCGCGCCGGATCTGCCTCCAGCTTGCCGTCGGCATTGCGCTGCGGCTTCGCCCAGCAGTCGTCCAGATTGACGAACTCGTAGCCCGCTTCCCTGAGTCCCTTGTCGACGAATATGTCGGCGATTCCCTTGACCATCGCCTCGTCGAACTCGGCCCGGCAATGGGTTGAGTTCCAGTTGTTGAAGCCCATGGGCGGAGTGAGCGCGAGGCCGTTGCCGGCCTGTGCACCCGCCGTCGGCGACGGGACGGAGGCCGGGGGCTGGGCGGTGGCGGGAACGGCGGTTCCCGCCGCGCACAGGAGGCCTGCGGTGAGTGCTCCGACGACTCTGTGACGGCTTGTGCGGGTGGTACGGCCTGGGAGATGACGCATCGTTACGTTCCTCCGTACTCGTGCCGAATCGAGTGGCGTCATGTGCACGCCAAGACGAGCGATTACGTTAGAGCGTGTTGGAGTCTGTTGGAAGAGGGGTGGTGCCGGTTGTTCGGTATCTCGTCAAAACCCTTGACGCCGCTGCTTGTTGAGGGTGAGATCCAATCGCACGTTCGGTTGTGTTGGGTTGCCATCCGGAGGAGTGGGTCATGGCGCACTCGTACGACAGGTCAGATCTGCCCGGCAGTGTCGCGGGGCATCGGATGTCCCGGCGAAGTCTGCTGCGGGGCGTGGCGGCCGGAGCCGGCGCGGTCACGCTCCCGGCACTGCTCACCGCGTGCGGAGGGCCCCCCGGAGGTGACGGCAAGACCATCACCCTGGGCTCGAACTCGTCGGACCCCGTCCCGAAGAAGGCGTTTGCCGACGCCTTCAAGGCTTATGCCGATCAGTCCGACGGCCGAAAGGTGAAGGTCAACACCGTTGACCACAACACCTTCCAGGAGAACATCAACCGCTATCTGCAGGGCAAGCCGGACGACGTCTTCATGTGGTTCGCCGGAAACCGCATGCAGTTCTTCGCCAAGAAGGGGCTCCTGTACGACATCAGTGACAACTGGGAGGGCTACGAGGGATTCTCGGACGCTCTGAAGGCCCAGTCCACCGGCGAGGACGGCAAGCAGTACCTCACGCCGTACTACTACTATCCGTGGGCCGTCTTCCACCGGAAGAGCCTCTTTGCCGAACGCGGCTATCAGGCGCCCAAAACGCTGGACGAGTACGTGGCCCTCGCCAAGCAGATGCAGAAGGACAAGCTCGACCCCATCGCGTTCTGCGACAAGGACGGCTGGCCCGCCATGGGCACCTTCGACTACATCAACATGCGGACCAACGGATACGAATTCCACAAGAGCCTCATGGCCGGCGAGGAAGCCTGGACGGACAAGCGGGTCCGGGAGGTCTTCGACACCTGGCGGCGCCTGCTCCCGTACTGCCAGCAGGGTGCCAACGGCCGCACCTGGCAGGAGGCGGCGACCAGCCTCCAGAAGCGCGAGGCCGGCATGGCGGTCTTCGGCCTGCCGCACCCCGGAGCCCAGTTCCCCAAGGCCGAGCAGGCCGACCTCGACTTCTTCCCCTTCCCCGTCATCAACCCGGAGCACGGCCAGGACGCCGTCGAGGCGCCGATCGACGGGTTCCTGCTGGCGAAGAAGTCGAAGAACCTCAAGAACGAGAAGAGCCTGGAGAGCGCCAAGGACCTGCTGAAGTGGCTTGCCACCGGCAAGGCCGAGGACATCTACCTGAAGAGTGACCCGAACAACATCGCGGTCAGCGACCAGGCGGACACCTCCCAGTACTCCGACATCCAGAAGAAGGCCGTCGAGCTGGTGTCGGGGGCGAAGCAGATCTCCCAGTTCCTGGACCGCGACACCCGGCCGGACTTCTCGTCCACGGTCATGATCCAGGCCATCCAGAAGTTCATCAGCAGTCCGAACGACGTGGACGGCCTGGTCAACGACATCGAACGGCAGAAAAAGACCATCTTCGCCTCGGACTGAACGGGGAGTACCGACCGTGTCGTTCATCTCGGGGCGGCGCACCGGACGACGGGGTTCGCGGCGGTTCACCCGCCGCGACCTCTTCGTGCTCGGCGCGCTGCTCGGCATACCCGTCCTGCTCGACATCGCCATCGTGTGGGGGCCGACCCTCGCCTCCGTCGCCCTCTCGTTCACCAGCTGGGACGGCATCGGCGACATCGAGTGGGTCGGAACACGCAACTACACGAACCTCTTCACGAACTACCCGCAGTTCTGGCCGGCCGCCCGCCACAACCTGCTCTGGCTCGCCTTCCTCGGCCTGGTCGCCACGCCGTTCGGGCTGCTCCTCGCCGTACTCATCGACAGGGGCGTGCGCTTCAGCCGCTTCTACCAGTCGACGCTGTACATGCCCGTGGTGCTCTCCCTCGCCGTGGTCGGCTTCATCACACAGCTGGTCTTCTCCCGCGACCAGGGGGCCCTCAACGCGATCGTCGGCGACACCGCATCGCCGACCGACTGGCTGGGCGATCCCGACCTCAACATCTGGATGGTCCTGCTCGCCGCGGCCTGGCGCCACACCGGCTACGTGATGATCCTCTACCTTGCCGGGCTCAAGGCCGTGGACTCCTCCCTCAAGGAGGCCGCCGCCATCGACGGGGCGAGCGAGTCCCAGACCTTCTTCCGCATCGTCTTTCCGACACTGCGCCCGGTCAACGTCATCGTCGGCGTCATCACCGTCATCGAGTCGCTCCGTGCCTTCGACATCGTCTACGCCGTCAACCACGGCCGTAACGGCCTGGAACTGCTCTCGGTGCTCGTCACCGACAACATCATCGGCGAGGCCAGCCGTATCGGGTTCGGCTCCGCCATCGCCGTCGTCCTGCTGGCCGTCTCCCTGGGATTCGTCGTGACGTACCTGGTCCAGGAGATCCGAGGGGAGAAGGACCGATGACCACACAAGCAGCCGCCGCCCGTCCGGCACCACCCGTCCCCGTCACGTCCCGGCGCAGGATCCGGCCCGGCCGGCTCGGCGTCCACGCCTTCCTCATGACGGTCTCGCTCGCCTTTCTCGCCCCGCTGCTGCTCGCCGTGTACGCCTCGCTCAGGCCCTACGACGAGACCTCGGAACACGGCTACTTCTCGCTTCCCCGCCATCTCTCGCTGGACTACTACCGGCAGGCGTTCACCGACTCCGGCATGACGAAGTACTTCGTCAACACCATGATCATCGCGGTGCCCGGGGTCCTCATCACCCTGTTCCTCGCCTCGTTCGTGGCGTTCGCTCTGGCCCGGCTGAGGATGCGTGGCGGCCTCGTCCTGCTGATGCTCTTCACCGCGGGGAACCTGCTCCCGCAGCAGGTGATCGTCACCCCGCTGTACGTCGTCTTCAACCGCATCCCGTTGCCCTACTGGATGTCCGACTCGATGACCATGTTCGACTCCTACTGGGCCGTCATCCTGGTCCAGGTCGGATTCCAGCTCGGCTTCTGCGTCTTCGTCCTGGCCAACTTCATGCGGACGCTCCCGCAGGAGATCCTGGAGGCGGCCGTCGTGGACGGGGCGGGCGTCTGGACCCAGTTCTGGCGCATCACCCTGCCCCTGTGCCGCCCGGCGCTCGCCGCCCTGGGCACGCTCCAGTTCACCTGGATGTACAACGACTTCCTCTGGGCGCTGGTCTTCATCTCGGACGGCGACAAACTTCCGGTCACCTCGGCGCTGAACAACCTGCGGGGCCAGTTCTTCACCGACTACAACCTGCTCGCCGCCGGCTCGGTGATCGTCGCTCTTCCGACCCTGATCGTCTTCCTGCTGCTCCAGCGGCACTTCATCGCGGGACTCACGCTGGGGTCCAGCAAGGGGTAGCGGCTGACAGGGGAATCGAACCAGGCATCCACAGCCGCCTGTCCCACCGGTCAGCCTCCGGCAGGACGTGCGCGCACACCTTCGGTGTGATCGAGCGGGTACGCATGGCCCACCCACTTGGACGCGGGCGCCGCAGACACCTCACACCTGCCACATCCAGCCGTGACCGCCCCGGCGAAGCCCACTCGAACGCACACGTGGCGTATTAGGATCCATGCACCCGCCGTAAGGAGCAGCATGCCGGTCGACTTCAGCAAGGTCCCCGTCGGCCTTGTCAGCCTTGCGAAGACCGCAGCGATCAGCCTGGAGAAGAAAGGGCTGAACGGGCAGCGGGCAGCCGTCTACCTCGTGCTCGACCGGTCGGGCAGCATGCGCTCCTACTACCGTGACGGCAGTGTGCAGAACCTTGCCGAGCAGGCTCTCGGACTCTCGGTGAACCTGGACGATGACGGCACAGTGCCCGTTGTCTTCTTCGACTCCGACGCCCACCCCGTCGTCGACGTAAGCCTCGACAACTACGAGGGCAGCATCAACCGAATACACGACAGCCTCGGCCACATGGGCACGACCAACTACGGCGCGGCCATGCTCGAAGTCATCGAGCACTACGAACAGTCCGGAGCGACGGACCCGGCATTCGTCATCTTCCAGACAGATGGGTCGCCCGACTCGAAGCGGGAGACGGAGAAGATCCTCTGTGAGGCTGCGAGGCTGCCGATCTTCTGGCAGTTCATCGGATACGGCAGCGACCAGTTCAAGTTCCTGCGGAAGCTCGACGACCTCAAGGTTCCGCAGAAGCGCGTCGTCGACAACGCGGGCTTCTTCCCGGCCGGGCGAAACCCGAAGGCCCTGTCGGACGCAACCCTGTACGACGAGCTGATGGGCGAGTACCCGGACTGGCTGAGAGCCGCCAAGGAGGCGGGCATCCTCCGCTGAGGGCTGTCCCGCAGTCCCTGGCGGGCGCACGACGACAGCTACGGCACCTCGCCGCATTGTCGGAACGCCCGGACACATCCAGTATGCGGACGCCCCTCCGCCTTGCGAGGCATCGCATCCAACGCCGCGCGCCGATCCACCACGGCTCACGGGACAGCGGTCACCGCATGACTGAGCCCCGGGCCTGATGGACCGGGGCCCGACGCCTACGCCCCACCGCCATCCGCAACGTGTCCCGACACCGCTCCAACCGGAGCCCGCGGACGCGGCCCCCGGAGAACCG
>NZ_JBEOVJ010000134.1:0-12805 GCF_040295435.1 Streptomyces sp. NPDC002809 | reverse complement strand
CTTCCACGTTTGCGCCGTGGCGAGCGGCCGGGTGGGGGTGGGCGTGGCCGCGCCCGCCCCCCCGGGGGGGGGGGGCCCGCCCTCCCCCACGACGAGGGGCCCCCCCCTGCTGTGCGCGGGGGGCGGCGGCCCCTGCGCGTGGGACCGGGCGATCAGCTCACGTCGCCCATGTGCTTCGTGACCTTCCTGCGGTACATCCAGATGCCGACACCGGCGATGACCGCGAGGACCGCCTCGAAGGCGACGGCGCCCGAGGTGTTCAGGTCGACCCCGAGCTGCGGGGACGTGAGGAGACCGGTCACGGAGTCACCGGCGGTGACCGCGAGGAACCAGACACCCATCATCTGGGAGCTGTACTTCGCCGGGGCCATCTTCGTGGTGACCGACAGGCCGACCGGGGAGAGGCAGAGCTCCGCGACGGTCTGGATGAAGTAGATCGACACCAGCCACATCGGGCTGACCTTGCCGCCGTTGGCCGCGGTGTCGATCAGCGGGATCATGAAGACGACGAAGGAGATGCCGATCAGCACGAGGCTGGAGGCGAACTTGACGGCGGTGCTCGGCTCCTTGCCGCGCTTGTTCAGCCACAGCCACCCCGAGGCGACCACGGGGGCTATCGCCATGATGAAGATCGGGTTCAGCGACTGGTACCAGGACGTCGGGAAGTCGAAGCCGAACAGGCTGTTCGTCGTCGAGTTCTCACCGAAGATCGACAGGGTCGAACCGTTCTGGTCGTAGATCATCCAGAAGACGGCGGCGACCACGAAGAACCAGATGTAGCCCGACAGCTTGGACTGCTCGGTGTCCGTCAGCTCCTTGTCGCGCTTCATGCGGACCAGGACGGCGATCGGGATGATCAGTCCGGCGACGGTGATCGGCAGCAGCGCCCAGTCGGCGAAGTTCCCGGTGACGGCGAGCAGCGTGTAGAAGACGCCCGCGACGATCAGCCATACCAGGCCCTTGCGCAGGACGGAGCGCTTCTCCTGGTCGGTCGCCGGGGTGGAGACGACGTTGCTCTCCGGGCTGAGGTGGCGGGTGCCGAGCATGAACTGGGCGAGGCCCAGGGCCATGCCGATCGCGGCGAGCGCGAACCCGAAATGCCAGTTGACCTTCTCGCCGACGGTGCCGATGGTCAGCGGGGCGAGGAAGGCACCGAGGTTGATCCCGATGTAGAAGAGCGTGAAGCCACCGTCACGGCGCGGATCCTCCGGGCCCTTGTAGAGGTGGCCGACCATCGTGGAGATGTTCGCCTTCAGCAGGCCGGAGCCGAGCGCGACGAGCACCAGACCGGCGAAGAACGTCGCCGAGTTGGGTACAGCAAGCGTGATGTGGCCGAGGATGACGACACCGCCGCCGACGGCGACCGTCTTGCGCGGCCCCCAGAAGCGGTCGGCCATCCAGCCGCCGGGCATGGCGAGCAGGTAGACCATCGCCATGTAGACGGAGTAGATCGCCGTCGCCGTGGTGGCGCTCATGTGCATGCCGCCGGGCGCGATCAGGTACAGCGGGAGCAGTGCCTTCATGCCGTAGAAGCTGTAGCGCTCCCACATCTCGGTCATGAAGAGCGTGGCCAGGCCGCGGGGGTGGCCGAAGAACGTCTTCTCGCCACCCGCGGTGCTCGCCGGGTCCTTCGTCAGGCTGGACGCCATGATCGATCCTTGCTTGCTCGGGACGCGTCGCGCGTGAGCGGTACGCGCCCGGTGGGGGGAGGCCGGCACCGACGCGGGTACGCCCACCGCGATCGGGATCCACACCCGGAGCGCCCTCATCGGCGTTCCGGGCCCGGCCCACAGGTCATTCACTGAAAATCCGGGCTGGCGGGTACCAGCCCTGCACATGAAGAAGGACCCCGGGCGCTCATGGCTGCCCAAAGGTCCTTGAGTAGTGCAACAGGCGTTGAAACACCATACGACACGACTGAGCGGGATATGGAAGGACTTGAGACATGGATCACAGGTCCAGGTGCAATCACACTCCCACATTCGAAGGTCTGGGCGAGAACGGGTCGCAGACCCGCAGGGGTTTTGGATCACCTCACTCCTTGTCGCCCGCGCGGACTACCATCACTGCATGACCCGTGTACTGCTCGCCGAGGACGACGCATCCATCTCGGAGCCGCTGGCCCGCGCCCTGCGTCGGGAGGGTTACGAGGTCGAGGTCCGCGAAGACGGCCCGACCGCACTCGACGCCGGCCTCCAGGGCGGCATCGACCTGGTCGTGCTCGACCTGGGGCTGCCCGGGATGGACGGCCTCGAAGTCGCCCGCCGGCTCCGCGCCGAGGGCCACACCGTGCCGGTCCTGGTGCTCACCGCCCGTGCCGACGAGGTGGACACGGTCGTCGGCCTCGACGCCGGCGCCGACGACTACGTCACCAAGCCCTTCCGGCTCGCCGAGCTCCTGGCCCGGGTCCGGGCCCTGCTGCGCCGCGGCGCCACCGAGCCCGCCCCGCAGCCGGCCACCCACGGCGTCCGGATCGACGTCGAGTCGCACCGCGCCTGGATGGGCGATGAGGAACTCCAGCTCACCGCCAAGGAGTTCGACCTGCTGCGGGTCCTGGTCCGGGACGCGGGCCGGGTCGTCACGCGCGACCAGCTGATGCGCGAGGTCTGGGACACCACCTGGTGGTCGTCCACCAAGACCCTCGACATGCACATCTCCTGGCTCCGCAAGAAGCTCGGCGACGACGCCGCCAATCCCCGGTACATCGCCACCGTCCGGGGCGTCGGCTTCCGCTTCGAGAAGAGCTGACGTACAGAAGCAGTCATGCGCCGACGCCTGATCAACTCCACCCTCGCCGTGGTGCTCGTGGTGATCGCCGTCTTCGGCGTCTCCCTCGTCATCGTCGAGACCCGCACCATCAGCAGCAGCGCCCAGGAGAGCGTCGACTCCGAGGCGCTGCGGCTGATCAGCGTGATCGAGAGCCGGCTCCTGGGCGCCGAGCGGATCAACCCCGGCGTGCTGGCCGAACAGATCGACGACAAGCGCTACGCCCTGATCAAGATGCCCGGCCGTGCCCCCATCGAGGTCGGCGAACGCCCCAGCGGCAGCGTGATCACCGCCACGGAGGAGGGTGAACACGGCGAGAAGGTCACCGTCGAGGAGTCCCGCTCCTCCGTCACCCGCGAGGTCGGCCGCACCCTGATGATCATCGGCGCGGTGGCGCTGCTGGCCATCGTCTCCGCCGTCCTGCTGGCCGTGCGCCAGGCCAACAAACTGACCTCCCCGCTCACCGACCTCGCCGAGACCGCGGAGCGCCTGGGCTCGGGCGACCCGCGCCCACGTCACAAGAGGTACGGGGTGCCGGAGCTGGACCGGGTCGCCGACGTCCTGGACTCCTCCGCGGAACGGATCGCCCGGATGCTGACCGCGGAACGCCGGCTCGCCGCCGACGCCTCCCACCAGCTCCGTACGCCGCTCACCGCGCTCTCCATGCGGATCGAGGAGATCTCCGTCACGGACGACCCCGAGACGGTGAAGGAGGAGGCGAACATCGCCCTCACCCAGGTCGAGCGGCTCACGGACGTGGTCCAGCGGCTGCTCACCAACGCCCGGGACCCGCGGACCGGTTCGGCCGTCGTCTTCGACCTCGACGAGATCGTCAAGCAGCAGATCGAGGAGTGGCGCCCGGCCTACCGGAGCGAGGGCCGCGCCGTCGTCCGCTCCGGCAAGAAGGGGCTGCGAGCCGTCGGGACCCCGGGCGCGGTCGCCCAGGTGCTTGCCGCGCTGATCGAGAACTCACTCATGCACGGCGGCGGTACGGTCGCGCTGCGCACCCGGGTCACCGGCAACCAGGCGGTCATCGAGGTGACGGACGAGGGCCCGGGGGTCCCCGCCGACCTGGGAGCGCGGATCTTCGAGCGGACCATCAGCGGCCGCAACTCCACGGGCATCGGCCTCGCGGTGGCCCGCGACCTCGCGGAGGCCGACGGCGGCCGCCTCGAACTGCTCCAGCAGCAGCCCCCGGTCTTCGCGCTGTTCCTCAGCCAGGTCGCCCTGGACAGAAAGGAACCGGAACGCCCGGTGAGGTGACCCGCCGACCCGCTACCGCCGCGCGGTGTCGGCTTCGACCCGCACCACCGCGGCCGGGGCAGGCGCCGGAGCGGGTACGGAGACGGGACGCGTCACCTGTGCGGCGTCCTCCGTGCTCACGGCCACGTCTTTGTCAGGCAGCGCCCGGAAGACCCACGTCCGGTAGGACCAGAAGCGGAACATCGTCGCGATGCCGATTCCGAGGATCTTGAAGACGTTGCTCTGGACCGGGCTGTTCCAGCCGAACCCGTACGTCGCCGCGTACAGCACACCGGTCTCGATGACCGCGCCCACCGCGCTGAACAGCAGGAACAGCGTCAGCTCCCGGGTCCGGCCGCTCTTGTCGCGATCCCGGTACGTCCAGTAGCGGAAGCCGACGTAGTTGCAGAGGATCGCGACGGCCGTCGCCATCAGACCCGCCCGCACCGTCGGGATGTCCGTGTACCGCCACAGCAGGTTGGATACGGCGATATTGACGACCAGGCCGACCGCGCCGACCACGCCGAACTTGGCGACCTCCCGGGCCAGCAGATCCAGCCGGGTCCGCAGTGCGCCCCGTTCGCTCATGGTGATCGCTCAGCCCGTCTGTCGGTTCGGCTTCAGGTTCCGTCAACCCAGCCATGCTAACCAGGCGGCCCGTCGGCTGCTGTGAGTACGGATACAGGTGTGGCGCGGCCGTGACACCCCACAGCCCTCTCCCGGACGGCCCGGCGGGCCCGCCGGGGCGGCACGGCCCGGGGCATCGTCGGGTGGCCCCGGACGGTGCGGATACCCTGGAGGAGTGACGTTCCCGGTAGTCGGCATGGTCGGTGGCGGTCAGCTCGCCCGTATGACCCACGAGGCGGGCATCCCCCTCGGCATCAAGTTCAAGCTCCTCAGTGACACCGCTCAGGACTCGGCGGCCCAGGTCGTGAGTGAAGTCGTCGTCGGCGACTATCGCGACCTGGAGACGCTGCGAGCCTTCGCGCGCGGCTGTGACGTGATCACCTTCGATCACGAGCACGTGCCCACCGAGCATCTGCGGGCCCTGGAGGCGGACGGCATCCCCGTGCGCCCCGGCCCCGACGCCCTGGTGCACGCCCAGGACAAGGGGGTGATGCGCGCGAAGCTCACCGAGATCGGCGCGCCCTGCCCCCGCCACCGCATCGTGAAGGACCCGGCCGACGCCGCGGCCTTCGCCGAAGAGGTGGGCGGCTTCCCCGTCATCCTCAAGACGGTGCGCGGCGGCTACGACGGCAAGGGCGTCTGGGTGGTCCGCTCCGAGGCGGACGCGGCCGACCCCTTCCGGGCCGGTGTCCCCGTGCTCGCCGAGGAGAAGGTCGACTTCGTACGGGAGCTGGCGGCCAACATCGTCCGCTCGCCGCACGGCCAGGCCGTGGCCTACCCCGTCGTCGAGTCGATCCAGGTCGACGGCGTCTGCGACACGGTCATCGCCCCGGCCCCCGAACTGAGCGAGAAGCTCGGAGGCGAGGCCCAGCAGCTCGCGCTCCGTATCGCCGCCGAGCTCGGCGTCGTCGGCCACCTCGCCGTCGAACTCTTCGAGACGCGCGACGGGCAGATCCTCGTCAACGAACTGGCGATGCGCCCGCACAACTCCGGGCACTGGACCCAGGACGGCGCGATCACCTCGCAGTTCGCCAACCACGTCCGGGCCGTCCTGGACCTCCCGCTCGGCGACCCGCGCCCGCGCGCCACCTGGACGGTCATGTCCAACGTGCTGGGCGGCGACTTCCCGGACATGTACCAGGCGTATCTGCACTGCATGGCGCGGGACCCGCAGCTCAAGATCCACATGTACGGCAAGGACGTCAAGCCCGGCCGCAAGGTCGGCCACGTCAACACCTACGGCGACGATCTGGCGGACGTGCGGGAGCGCGCCAGGCACGCGGCCGACTACCTGCGAGGAACGATCACCGAATGACTTCCCCCGCCTCCGCCGCGCCGGTCGTCGGCATCGTCATGGGCTCGGACTCCGACTGGCCCGTCATGGAAGCAGCGGCCAAGGCCCTCGACGAGTTCGAGATCCCCTACGAGGTCGACGTCCTCTCCGCCCACCGCATGCCGCGCGAGATGATCGCGTACGGCGAGAACGCCGCCGGCCGCGGCATCAAGGCGATCATCGCCGGTGCGGGCGGCGCCGCCCACCTGCCCGGCATGCTCGCCTCCGTCACCCCGCTGCCCGTCATCGGCGTGCCGGTCCCGCTGAAGTACCTGGACGGCATGGACAGCCTCATGTCCATCGTCCAGATGCCCGCCGGCATCCCGGTCGCCACCGTCTCCATCGCGGGCGCGCGGAACGCCGGCCTGCTGGCCGTCCGCATCCTCGCCGCGCACGACAGCGAGCTGCAGACCCGCATGACGGAGTTCCTCTCGGACCTGAACGACCAGGCGACCGAGAAGGGCAAGCGACTGCGCAACAAGGTCGGGAGCCCCGACTCCTTCGGCTTCGGAAAGTAGGAAACGTGACGGACCGACTGGACCGGGCCCGGGAACTCCTCGCCGAGTACCCCGTCGTCGACGGCCACAACGACCTGCCGTGGGCACTGCGCGAACAGGTCGGCTACGACCAGGACGCGCGGGACATCGCCACCGACCAGTCGGCCCACCTGCACACCGACATCCCCCGGCTGCGCGCCGGGGGAGTCGGGGCCCAGTTCTGGTCCGTGTACGTACAGTCCGACATGGCGGGCGACGACGCGGTCAGCGCCACCCTGGAACAGATCGACGCGGTCGCCGAACTGCTGGAGCGCCACCCCGCCGACCTGCGCCGCGCCCTGACGGCCGACGACATGGAGACGGCCCGCTCCGAGGGCCGTATCGCCTCCCTGATGGGGGCCGAGGGCGGCCACTCCATCCACAACTCGCTGGGGACCCTGCGCGCCCTGCACACCCTCGGCGTCCGCTACATGACGCTGACCCACAACGACAACATCGCCTGGGCGGACTCGGCGACGGACGACCCGGGCGTCGGCGGTCTCTCGCCGTTCGGCCACGAGGTCGTACGGGAGATGAACCGCACCGGCATGCTGGTGGACCTCTCGCACGTCGCCGCGACGACCATGCGCGACGCGCTCGCCACGTCGACCGCACCGGTGATGTTCTCGCACTCCTCCTCGCGGGCGATCTGCGACCACCCGCGCAACATCCCCGACGACGTCCTCGCGCAGCTCCCGGCCAACGGGGGCATCGCCATGGCGACCTTCGTGCCGAAGTTCGTGCTGCCGGAGGCCGTCGCCTGGACGAGGTCCGCCGACGAGAACCTGCGCGCGCACGGGCTGCACCACCTGGACACCACCGAGCGGGCCATGAAGGTCCACGCCGCGTTCGAGGCGGCGAACCCCCGCCCGATGGCGACCGTGGCCACGATCGCCGACCACCTCGACCACATGCGCGAGGTCGCGGGGATCGACCACATCGGCATCGGCGGCGACTACGACGGCACCGCGTTCCTCCCGCAGGGCCTCGAAGACGTGTCGGGCTACCCGAACCTGATCGCGGAGCTGCTCGGCCGGGGCTGGTCCACCGCCGACCTGGCGAAGCTCACCTGGCAGAACGCCGTACGGGTGCTGCGTGGTGCCGAGGACGTGGCCCGGGACCTGCGCACCCGCCGCGGCCCGTCCCACGCCACGATCGGGCAGCTGGACGGCCCGGCGGCCTGAGCCCCGGGGCGCCGGGGGTCAATCGGTGCAGAGACAGAACGGGTGCCCCGCCGGGTCGGCGTACACCCGGAAGGACCGCTGCCGGTCCTCCGCGTCGAGCACGGTCGCACCCAGCGCCAGCACCTCCTTCTCCGCCGCGTCCAGATCCTGCACGGTCAGATCCAGATGGAACTGCTGCGAGCCGTCCGTACCCGGCCACCGCGGTGGTACGAAGCCGGGCGCGGCCTGGAAGGCGAGCGGCGTGCCGAAACCGCCCGTGAGGTCGACCCAGCTGTCGCCGCCGTCCTCCATCGCGGTGATCTTTCCGCCCAGCAGCCCGGCGTAGAAGCCGGCGAGGGCCAAGGGGTCCGGGCAGTCCAGGACGACAGCACCCAGTGTGGCGATGGCCATGACGTTTCCTCCTCGGGTAGATCTGGTAGGTCGGCCGGGAAGAGGCGCGGGTCGGTCAGGCCTTCGGCCGCCCCATCGCCCGGTAAGTCCACCCGGCCTCGCGCCACACCGCCGGGTCCAGCGCGTTGCGCCCGTCCAGCACGATGCGGCGGCCGGCGACCTCGCCCAGCGCCTCCGGGTCCAGCTCGCGGAACTCGCGCCACTCGGTCAGGTGCAGCACCACGTCGGCGCCGCGTACGGCGTCCAGGGCGGTGTCGGCGTAGGCGAGGGTGGGGAAGAGCCGCCGGGCGTTGTCCATGCCCTTCGGGTCGAAGACCGTGACCTGGCCGCCCTGGAGGTGGATCTGGCCGGCGACGTTCAGCGCGGGTGAGTCGCGTACGTCGTCCGAGTCCGGCTTGAACGTCGCACCCAGCACGGCGACCCGCTTGCCGAGGAAGGAGTCGCCGCCCACGGCCTCCCGGGCCAGCTCCACCATGTGGCCGCGACGGCGCATGTTGATGGAGTCGACCTCGCGGAGGAAGGTCAGCGCCTGGTCGGCGCCCAGCTCACCGGCGCGTGCCATGAAGGCACGGATGTCCTTGGGGAGGCAGCCGCCGCCGAAGCCGATGCCGGCCCGCAGGAACTTCTTCCCGATGCGTTCGTCGTGGCCGATCGCCTCGGCCAGCTTCACCACGTCGCCGTCGGCGGCCTCGCAGACCTCCGCCATGGCGTTGATGAACGAGATCTTGGTGGCGAGGAAGGAGTTGGCGGACGTCTTCACCAGCTCGGCGGTCGGGAAGTCCGTCACCACGAACGGGGACCCCTCGGCGACCGGCCCGGCGTACACCTCGCGCAGCAGCTTCTCGGCCCGCTCGCTCGCCACGCCGACGACGATCCGGTCCGGGTGCAGGGTGTCGTTGACGGCGAAGCCCTCGCGCAGGAACTCCGGGTTCCAGGCCAGCTCGGCACCCTCGCCCGCGGGCGCGAGCTCGACGAGCCGGGCCGCGAGCCGGGCCGCGGAGCCGACCGGCACGGTGGATTTGCCGACGACCAGGACGGGCCTGGTCAGAAGGGGGGCGAGCGAGTCGAAGGCGCTGTCGACGTAGCTCATGTCGCAGGCGTACTCGCCGTGCTTCTGCGGCGTATTGGTACAGACGAAATGCACGTCGCCGAATTCCGCCACCTCTTCCCACGAGGTGGTGAACCGCAGCCGTCCGGTGGAACCCTCGATGCCCGCGACGTGCTTCTTCAGGATCTCCTCGAGTCCCGGCTCGTACATCGGGACCCGGCCGGCGGACAGCATCTCGATCTTCTCGGGCACGATGTCGAGCCCCAGGACCTCGAAGCCCAGTTCCGCCATGGCCGCGGCGTGGGTGGCGCCGAGATAGCCGGTGCCGATCACAGTGATCCTGAGGGCCATGTAGTGCTCCTGAGAGATGCGGACAGACGTGCGGTGAACGAGCATAGTCCTGCCTTTGAAACGTCCCATTCCGGCTGTCGTGAAGCTCACGGCCCGCGCGCGTATGCCTTTGCCGGGCCAGGCGCCTAAAATTGGGTTACTTAACGGTAGTTAGCATCTTGGGGAGTGAGCGTCTTGGCGGGTTCGACCGATTTCGACCTGTACCGTCCGGCCGAGGAGCACGACATGCTCCGTGAGACGGTGCGTGCGCTCGCCGAGGCGAAGATCGCCCCGTTCGCGGCCGCGGTCGACGAGGAGGCCCGCTTCCCGCAGGAGGCGCTGGACGCCCTCGTCGCCGCCGACCTGCACGCGGTCCACGTACCGGAGGAGTACGGCGGCGCCGGCGCCGACGCGCTCGCCACGGTCATCGTGATCGAGGAGGTGGCCCGCGCCTGCGTCTCCTCCTCCCTCATCCCCGCCGTGAACAAGCTCGGCTCGCTCCCGGTGATCCTCTCCGGCTCCGAGGACCTCAAGAAGAAGTACCTGGGCCCGCTCGCCAAGGGCGACGCGATGTTCTCGTACGCGCTCTCCGAGCCGGACGCGGGTTCCGACGCCGCCGGCATGAAGACCAAGGCCGTGCGCGACGGCGACTTCTGGGTCCTCAACGGCGTGAAGCGCTGGATCACCAACGCGGGTGTCTCCGAGTACTACACGGTCATGGCCGTCACGGACCCGACCAAGCGCTCCAAGGGCATCTCGGCCTTCGTCGTCGAGAAGTCCGACGAGGGCGTCTCCTTCGGCGCCCCGGAGAAGAAGCTCGGCATCAAGGGCTCCCCGACCCGCGAGGTCTACTTCGACAACGTCCGCATCCCCGCCGACCGCATGATCGGCGAGGAGGGCACCGGCTTCGCCACCGCGATGAAGACGCTGGACCACACCCGCATCACGATCGCGGCCCAGGCGCTCGGTGTCGCCCAGGGCGCGCTGGACTACGCCAAGGGCTACGTCCAGGAGCGCAAGCAGTTCGGCAAGCCGATCGGCGACTTCCAGGGCGTCCAGTTCATGCTCGCCGACATGGCCATGAAGCTGGAGGCGGCCCGCCAGCTCACCTACTCGGCCGCCGCCAAGTCCGAGCGTCTCGACGCCGACCTCACGTTCTTCGGCGCCGCGGCCAAGTGCTTCGCCTCCGACGTCGCGATGGAGGTCACCACCGACGCGGTCCAGCTGCTGGGCGGCTACGGCTACACGCGGGACTACCCGGTGGAGCGGATGATGCGGGACGCGAAGATCACGCAGATCTACGAGGGCACGAACCAGGTCCAGCGCATCGTCATGGCACGCAACCTGCCGTAACCCGCGCCGACGCGTACGGCCCCCGGTGCAAGGCCGGGGGCCGTACGCATGGCCCCCGGTGGCAGTCCGGTCGGCGTGGTCGGCGCCCTGCCACGGACTGTCCGCCCCCCTTCCAGCCCCCTCCTGGCCGAGTGGCGTGCGCGGCAATGCGGTCAGGCACACCCGCCGAGCGTGCGCGACGTCGCTGATATGGTCCGCGGAGGCTATGCGCGACGTGATGGAGTTGGTTCGGTGAAGCTGCTCCCGCTGTTCCTCCGGCGGCCGATAGAAGCGGTGTACGAGCGCCGACTGGCTTCCACCCTCGTGGGGCTGCCGCGCCCGCAGCATGTCGGGATCATGCTCGACGGCAACCGGCGCTGGGCCCGGCAGGCGGGCCACACGGATCTCCGGGAGGGCTACCGGGCGGGCGGGGCGAAGGCCACCGAGTTCCTGGGCTGGTGCGAGGCCGCCGGAATCGAGCGGGTCACCCTCTTCATGCTCTCCGACGACAACCTCGGGCGTCCCGCCGATCAGCTCGGTCCGCTGATCGAGATCATCGAACAGACCATCCAGGGCATCACGGCCGTCGGCCGCCCCTGGGAGGTCCAGGTGATCGGCTCGCTCGACCTGCTGCCGGGCGCCACTGCGCAGGCACTCAAGGACGCGACTGCCGCGACGGCCGGGCGCGGCGGGCTCAAGGTGGATATCGCGGTCGGCTACGGCGGCCGACGGGAGATCGTCGATGCGGTGAAGAGCGCCTTCGAGGAACACCGGGCAGCCGGTGGCGACTTGGCCGAGCTGGTCGAGCGGTTCGATGTCGAGGACATTTCCCGGCATCTCTACTCGCCGACCGCCGACCACACCGACTTCATCATCCGGACCTCCGGCGAGCAGCGGCTGTCGGGTTTCCTGCTCTGGCAGTCCGCGTACGCGGAGATGCACTGGGTGGACTGCTACTGGCCGGCGTTCCGCCGCGTGGACTTCCTGCGCGCCATTCGTTCGTACGCCAACCGGCAACGGCGATTCGGCAAGTGACTGCCGCAGTGCCCGCGGCCCCTACCCCCGGCCCTGCCGCCGCACCAGCTCGGTGATCCAGACGGGCGCGAACGGAGACGTGCAGCCCGGGGGCGTCGGGTAGTCCTTCAGCACTTCCAGGCGCTCACCGATGCCGATCGCACGGGTGCGCTGCTCGGGGTGCTCGATCCCGATCTGGGCCAGGCAGTGGTTCATCGCCCACTGCAGGCGATCGGGGGCGTCCTTCATCTCCGCCTCGATGACATCGAGCAGTCCTGCGAGATCGAGGCCCTCGGGCTTCTTCGCCACGCGCTCGGTGGTCAGCGCCCAGCCGGCGCTCGCGACCACCGGATCCGGATCGGCGGACCAGGCGACGCGCAGCTCTTCGGCGTGAGGGCTCTTCTTCACCACGTAGTTCACGAGCCAGTCGTGCACCTTGGGAGCTCGCGCCTCCCGCACCATCGCATCCAGCTCGTCACGCGCGAACGCCTTCGGGCGGCAGATCAGGAGCGCCAGCAGTCGTGCCGCGGTGTCGTCCGTCGCCCAGAGCTCGCGCGCGAGTTCCTGCTGCGTCTTCAGCCGCTTCGCGAGCGCGCGCAGCTTGCCGAGGTTCACGCCGTGGTCGTCGCCGTGTCTCTCGTTGACGGCACGTGCCTTGGGGTCGTCGAGCGCGGCGAGCTCAGCCATCACTTCGGCCGCTGTCGTACTGCTCACCGGATTCTCCCGTCTCTCACGTCAGGGATCAGCGTATGACGGGAGACATCCGCCCCGGCCTGTACACGAGTGCCGACTTGCGGAAGGAGGCATCCACGGCCACCGGGTTCCTCCCTTGTCGTGCGGCCGGGCGGTTGCCCAGGCCTGTGTCCGTCAGGCCGCGTTGTGCAGGTCTGGGTGGAGATCGGTTCGGCAGTCGCGGCAGCCCCCGAGATCATGGGCTACGGACCGGTCGAGGCGAGCAAGCAGGCGCTGAAGCGGGCCGGACTGACGATCGACGACATCGACC